>JAGPFT010000478.1 GCA_018056405.1 Anaerolineae bacterium | reverse complement strand
CACACCAAGACCTACCACGTATGGGTCGTGGGACGGCCCACGCCCAAAACGTTGGAAGCCTGGCGCAACGGCGTGGTGCTCGACGGCAAGCGCACCGCCCCGGCCAAAGTGCGCGCGCTGGAGGAGAGCAGGGGCGAGACGCTGCTCGAAGTCGTCATGCGCGAGGGGCGCAAGCGGCAGATTCGCAATGTGGCTTCGCTGCTGGGCCACCCCGTCAAGCACCTGATCCGCGTCAAGATTGACTTTCTGGAGATCGGGCACCTGCGCCCCGGCCAGTGGCGGACGCTCACCCCCGCCGAAGTGCGCCAGCTTAAGGCGCGCCGCAAGTCCTGACTCACAGGGAGACCGCCGGATATGGGTACCACTGATCTGCCGACCGGCTCGCGCATTGCCCCCATCGTGCTGCGCCAGGAACGTTACGCCCGGCGTCGCCGTTTCCTGCGCGATGTCGGGCTGCGCTGGCTCGCCTTCGGGCTGTTGGTGGATGTGCGCGTGGAGGGCATGGGCCTCGTCCCCGCCGAGGGGCCGCTGATCGTGATCATGAACCACATCGGCGCGATAGACCCCTTCGTGGTCATCGGGGCGATCCCTCATCGCCTGCTCACGCCGATGTCCAAGATCGAGAACTATCGCCACCCCATCGTGGGGCTGATAGCCCGCGCCTGGGGCGTTTACACCGTGCGGCGTGGCGAAGTGGATCGCCAGGCGTTGGAGAGCAGCATCGCCCTGCTACAGCAGGGCAGCGCCGTGCTGATCGCCCCGGAGGGCACGCGCCATCCCCACTTGGCTGACCCCAAGGACGGCGCGACCTATGTCGCCACCAGAGCCAACGCCGTCATCCAGCCAGTGGGGTTGGACGGAACTGACCAGTTTCCGGGCAGCCTGCTGCGGCTGCGGCGCACGCCGGTGACGGTGCGCTTCGGGCGACCGTTCCGCTTCTGTACGAATGGGCAGGCGCGCATCCCGCGCGACGAGTTGCGCCTGATGACGCGCGAGATGATGTACCAGGTGGCCCTGCTGGTGCCAGAGCAGCGGCGCGGCATCTACCACGACCTGGAGCGGCTCACCACCGACACCCTGCAATTCGTGGAGTGAGCGGCCTGGGTAGAGTCACGATTTGCCTCACCCCCACTCGGCGCTGACGCGCCTTGCCGCCCCCTCTCCACGACGTGGAGAGGGGGCAAGCTGAGCGCAGCGAGGCTGGGGGTGAGGCTTGTGCCTCACGGCGCAAAACTGCATATAATGAACGCCATCGCTAAAAGGACAGGAGGTTCATTTCATGGCGCAAGGACCATCGTATGCGTACTTTCAGGGCAAGATCGTGCCCATCGCCGAGGCCAAAGTCAGCGTGATGACGCACGCGCTCAACTATGGCACAGGGGCATTTGGCGGCGTGCGGGCCTATTGGAACGACGAGGAGAACGAGCTATTCATCTTCCGCCCGCTCGATCATTTCCGGCGCGTGCTCAGTTCAGCCAGGCTGCTGCTGATGGACCTGCCTCACACGCCCGAAACGATGCTAGACGTTCTGCTTGAGCTGTTGCACACGGAGAATTACCGGGGGGTGGATGTCTACATCCGCCCGCTTATCTACAAGTCCTCGACGGTCATCGGCGTGCGCCTGCACGACCTGGAAGCGGACTTCACCATGTTCGCCCAGCCATTCGGCAGCTACATTGCCAACGAGGAAGGATCGCGGGTGACGTTCTCGGCCTGGCGGCGCATTGACGACAACATGATCCCGGCGCGCGGCAAGATCACCGGCTCTTATGCCAACTCCGCCTTCATCAAGACGGATGCCGCGCTGGCTGGCTTTGACGAGGCGCTTGCGCTCGACCACAACGGCCACATTTCCGAGGGCAGCGCCGAGAACTTCTTCATGGTGCGCGACGGCGTAGCCATCACCCCGCCGGTGACGGCTAACATCCTGGAGGGCATCACCCGCCGCACGATCATGCACCTGCTCGGCGAGGAGATGGGAATGCCGGTCGAGGTGCGCGACATTGACCGCACCGAAGTCTTCGTCGCCGACGAAGCGTTCTTCTGCGGGACGGGCGTGCAGGTCGTGGCCATCACCGAAGTAGATCACCGCCCGGTCGGGACGGGGAAGATGGGGCCGGTGGTGCGCCAGCTTCGCCAGCTATACTTCGACCTCGTGCGCGGCAAGATCGCCAAGTACCGCGCCTGGAACGTCCCGGTATATGGTCAGGGAGCCTAGCCGGTTGCGCAGCGCGACGCGCCCCAGCACCAGCACCATGCTCGCGCTGCGCACCATCGCCTCGCTGTCAAAGCAGGTGATATTCGGCGCTGAGACTTCGCGCTGATCGGAGTACCAGCGCAGAAACATATAGGCGGCCCCGCCGATCCCGGCGATGATGCCCAGAGTGCGCACGCTGCCTTTGTCGGTCGAGGCGGCAACCGTCAGGGGAGCAGCGAAAATCACGGCCCGGATCAGATAGGTGCCGACGAAAATCTTGGCGTGGCAGTACTCCGGCGAGTAGGGGCCGCTGTCCAGCAAATGGCCGAAGGCGTAGGTCTTGTCCATGAACAGGCACAGGATCACGCCGACGCTGAGCACTGTGCCCAGGGTGGAGCCGTCGGGCAGCAATAGCAGGATCACCACGTTGAGCAGGAACAGCACGTACAGCGTGATGTCCCAGCCCAACGTGTCGTTCGACGGTCCCACTGACTCCAGAATGGCGCGTAGCTCTTCCATCGAGTCCTCCAGGAGGGTGACGAAGCCGGGCGCACCAGTAGTCTATCCGCAAGAGGCCCTTCGAGAAGTCGTGCGCCTGCCTTTGCCCCCCATCCCCGGCCCTTCCCCCACAAGGGGGGAAGGGAGAAAAGCACACCCTCAGGCCCCTTCCTTCTTGTGGGGGAGGAGTTTGGGGTGGGGGAGAAACAACCCTTCTCAGAAACCGTTTGAGAAGAAGGACAACCCCACCCTAAATCCCTCCCCGCCAGCAGAGGGACTTGAGCTTGCTCCCCCTTTCTCCGCTTGCGGGGAAAGGGGGCAGGGGGATAGGGGTTAGAAAGACTTCTCAAACGGTCTCTCAAATGGCCTCTGAACCGGCCCGCGTAGGGGCGCTGCTCTGCTGCGCCCGGCAATCTACGGATAAATGGTTATTGTACTAAGGTGAGGCTGTCGGCGAAACTGCGCCGGGCGTGCTGTTGGGC
>JAGPFT010000019.1 GCA_018056405.1 Anaerolineae bacterium | reverse complement strand
CGTCCCATCCGGCGGTCAAAGTCCCCCTCTCTGGCTCTGCCGGAGAGGGGGATTGAGGGGGAGAGGCCTGTGGCTGGCATGGCACATTCCCCTCGGAGGCCCCTCCTTGCAGGGGTAGGGGGGCATTTGTGGGTAACGCATAGTCCAGCAGAGAGAGGGGACAAGCCGAACGCAGCGAGGCCGGGAGTGCGGGCAATGTCTCCACATCAGGCGAGTCGCTGACCACCTTCGCCCGCCCCCCATCCCCGTGTTTGTGCTTTTTGGGGCATTTCGCGTTATTGTTGCGGCGAGATAGTGATGGGGTCACGCGCGTCGCCGAGGCTTGGAGACCCTTTGAGAAGTTGTCCCCTCCACCCCAAACCCCTCCTCCACAAGGAGGGAGGGGCCTGGAGGGCGCGCTTTTCTCCCTTCTCCCCTCGTAGGGAAAGAGCCGGGGATGGGGGGAAGAGGCAGGGATAAGGTTTCTCAAATGGCTTCTTAGCCCGCGTCTGGAAGCAGATCATGGAACATAAGCTCATGCCAGATTTAGAGTCTCCTTCTCTGCCCGATCTGCGCAATCCAGTGGAACCAGGTGTCCGCGAGAAGCGCCGGCGCCGGCGGAGCCGACGCCGCTGGTACCACCGTGCGCTGCGCCGGCTGGGACGCTACAACTGGCGCATCTTTTTGCTCATGGCCGTGACTTTCTCGGCGGCTGTCGTCATGGGGGGAGTGATCCTGGCTTTTAACGCGCGCACTCAGGTTGAGACTTCGTGGGAGAGCCTGGATCGCATCCAGACTTCGCTCAGCAAGAAGTCCGGCGCTGACCTGACCCTGACCGATTTTGAGCGCCTGCATTCCGGCGTCCGCGATCTGAACCAGAGCCTGGGCAGCGCCAGGAAACAAACGCTGTTCCTGCGACCGTTCACATTCCTCAGCAGTGATCTGGTCACGACCTTCGATATGCTCGACGCGGCGCAGGAACTGACCATTGCTGCCGATGATATGCTGGCCGGCCTGCAACCCGCTTTGTTCTCCTTGACCGGTGGGGAAGGGGACGAACGAGTCACGACGCAGTTCTCATCGGGCGAGCGCGTGGTCGAGCTATTAAGTCTGGGGCGTGGACGCTTCGTCAACGCCGGCTCCCACCTTGACGCGGCCAGAGCCGTTATCGAACGCCTGGATCCGAGCAAGGTTTCGTCCGGCCTGCTGGCGACCGTGGACGGGCTGACCCAGGCTTACGATGAATTGGCCAACTATCACCGCGTGCTGCTCGACTCGCCCGACTTGCTCACGGCGGCGCTGGGCCTCAAGGAGACACAATCCTACCTGATTCTGGCCCAGAACAACGACGAGTTGCGCCCGTCTGGTGGCTACTTGAGCACCTATGGCTGGATGACGGTGCGCAATGGGCGCATCACGAAGTACGACTACCAGCCGACCACAACGACCAGCCCCAACCCGCCGCCGGATACCCTGGCCAATCAGGTGCAGATTCCCGAATGGTGGATTCAGTACCGGGAGCCGATTTATGCCGCCTGGGACTCTAGCTGGTACGTAGACTTCCCCTCGACGGCGCGCATGGCGGCCTGGTACTACGACAACGGTGGCAATCCGAACAGCCCGGTTGATGGCGTGATCGGCATAGACCTGGTGGCCTTTGAATACATGCTGCAAGAGCTAGGCAGCGTGTACGTGCCCGACTACGATGTAACCGTCTCGGCGAGCAATTTCCGCGAAACAGTCTACACCATTCGGGCGGCAAGCGAAGGTCACAAGCAGTTCGTGGCCGCAGTATACCGCCAGATTCTTGGCGACTGGCAGCGTGTGGATCAAGAAAAAAGCGTCGAGGTACGCGGGGCACTGCTCAAGGCGCTGCTCGAAAAGCACATCATGCTCTATTTCCTCGACGATGCGCTCAACGACGCAGTGCAGGTGCTCGGCTGGCAGGGCGAGCAGAAACCAGCCCTGGACACCGACTACCTGTTGGTGGCCGACGCCAACCTGGGCAACAAGGCCAACCGCTCGGTCAAGCGCCAGTTTACCTATGATGTGACTATTGAGGACGATGGCTCGCTGAGCGGCAGCCTGGCGATTGCCTACGACTTCTCAGAGCGAGTCGCCGAGCTAGACCCCGCTGTTGGGCCGGAACACGGCGACACTAACTACCGCAGCCTGACCCAGGTCTTCGTGCCGGCCAACAGCACTCTGACTGGGACCGAAGACCTGAGCGGCCCTCCGACCGTCGTCAACACGGACACGCACACGGCCTTTGTGGCGCGCATGGGCGTGGACTACAACGAGAGCGAGCGCTACCAGTTCTTTTACACCACGCCCCCTCTGGTTGAGCCTTTCGGGTCGTTCTACCGGTACCGGCTCCTGGTGCAGAAGCAACCCGGCACCCTCAGCGAACCAGTCAGCGTGCAACTGCGGCTGCCCCCCGGCGCGCAGACGGTCTACACCGATCCGGCCCCCGCCGCCAGTTACAGCCTGGAGCAGCTTGTGCTGGAGTTCCGCCTCAGCCTGACTTCCGACCAGACCATCGAGGTGGTCTTCACGCGGTAAGACTGTACCTGCCGCGCCTAACTACGACAAGGCAAGCTGTTTGCGCGCGCCTCATCGCTTTTGCCTCCCTCTCTGGCTCTGTGTATAGACTGGACAGACAAGTAACACTCGTTCGGAGACATGGGTTACAGTTACTCCCCCTCCCGCTTGAGCACGACCATCCCCAGCGGCGGAATGGTCAGGCTGACGCTCTGCGCCCAGCGGTGCCGGAGGGAAGGGAAAAGCCACTCAAGACCATTTATGATTTCGCCGTTTTAGTGTATACTATCAGTAATCCGTGTTAACGGAGCTGGATCGCCCGCAGGGGCGAGCGTAAGAGAGCCTGGAAACAGGTTCTCTTATTTTCTATGCGGCTTTGGAAAAAGCACGAAACCATACCCCTCTGTTCGACCGTCATACAAGTGGCGATTCAACTTAGCTTGGGCAATCTCTGCCAACTGCTGTCCGAATGTAGTGGTATCCTGAACTATGAGACCATACTCGCCCAAAACCCATTGTTTGAGTGGATGAGCCAAGATGTCGGCCAACTGCAACCCTGCGATGTTGGCACGCTTGTCTTGGAGCTTCAACTGTCTGGACGAAAGCGCCGCCTGAAATGCGCTGGCCCTTACCATCCAGACACCCCGCTCGTAGATGCGAGTATACGACTCGGCCAACAGACGATCTTCCTTTCCGCCTCGTGCTTCTGCCATCACATCCCCAACGCGGTTGATATGGTTCAAATACCCTACATACCGTTGGAGCAAAAAGCCCAACCCCAGGTGATAGGGGTGCGCCGCAGCGTCGCCGTAAGCTGCCTGTAGTGCCTGTTTGTCAATGACCACAATCACCATTTTGAACCGAGCTTGATCAATGACCCGCAGTAAGTCGGCGTTGAATGCTTTGCGCCCCTCTTTATCTCTTAGAACTTTGAACGCACGCCGCGCATTGATCATATCCTCTCGGTGCAGGATAACGGGTTCGTCTGGGTGGTGTGGCAAGTGGTTGTACTTCAGCGCCTCAAGGGCTTGATGGAAGCGCAGGTAGTCGGGGTTGCAAAACCAACACCCCAACAACGCCAGGAAACGATGCGATGCCTCTTGGGTCTGACGGTAAACATGATCGCCCGACTCATCCAGGTATAGCCTGTAACGATCCTCAAAATTATTCGGACGTGAAGATGGATCGGTATCACTCATAGGGAAATAATCCACACTAATAAGAAGCCAAAATAAGACGCCCCTTCCCTGCGGGGAGCGGCTGTCTACTCCCCCTCCCGCTTGAGCACGACCATCCCCAGCGGCGGAATCGTCAGGCTGACGCTCTGCGCCCAGCGGTGCCAGGGAATCGGGTCGCTGTGCCTGCCGCCGAGGTTGCCCACATTGCCCCCGCCGTAGGCGCTCGCGTCGCTGTTGAGCAATTCGCGGTAGTAGCCCGGCTGCGGCACGCCGATGCGGTAGTCATGGCGCGGCACCGGCGTGAAGTTGAGCGCCATCACCAGGAAGTCGGCGCGGTCTTCGGCATAGCGCACGTAGGTGTAGACGCTCTGCTCGGCATCGTTGGCCTCGATCCAGTCGAAGCCCGCCGGGTCGAAGTCGCGCTGCCACAGCGCCGGCTGCGCCTGATAGAAATGATTGAGCGCGCGCGCCCAGCGCTGCAAACCCTGGTGCGTCGGGAAGTTCTCGACCAGGTGCCAGTCCAGGCTGCGCGTCTCGCTCCACTCGCGCCACTGCCCGAACTCCTGCCCCATGAAGAGCAGCTTCTTGCCGGGATGCGTCATCTGATAGCCAAGCAGCAGGCGCAGCGTGGCGAACTTCTGCCACCAGTCGCCGGGAATCTTGCTGATCAGCGCGCCCTTCATGTGCACGACTTCATCATGGGACAGCGACAGCACGAAGTTCTCGCTGAAGGCGTACATCAGCGAGAAGGTGAGCAGATGATGATGCCAGCGCCGGTAGATGGGGTCCTTGCTGATATATTCGAGCGTGTCGTGCATCCAGCCCATGTTCCACTTCAGGGTGAAGCCCAGCCCGCCCAGGTACGTCGGGCGCGAGACCATCGGCCATGCAGTGGACTCCTCGGCGATGGTCAGGCAGCCGGGGCATTGGCCGTGAATCTCGGCGTTGGCCTCTTGCAGGAAGCGAATGGCCGCCAGGTTCTCGTTGCCGCCGTGCTCGTTGGGCACCCACTCCCCTGCCTTGCGCCCGAAGTCGAGGTAGATCATCGAAGAGACGGCGTCCACGCGCAGCGCGTCCACGTGATACGTCTTCAGCCAGAACAGGGCGTTGCTGATCAGGAAGTTGCGCACCTCATTGCGGGCGTAGTTGAAGATGCACGTGCCCCAGTGCGGGTGCTCGCCCTGGCGCGGGTCGGCGTGCTCGTAGAGGTGCGTGCCGTCGAAGAAGCTGAGGGCGTGCCCGTCTTTGGGGAAGTGCGCCGGCACCCAGTCGAGGATGACGCCGATGCCGTGCTGGTGGCACTGGTCAATCAGGTGCATCAGGTCGTGCGGCGTCCCGTAGCGGCTGGTGGCGGCGAAGTAGCCGGTCACCTGGTAGCCCCACGACATATCGAGCGGGTGCTCGGCGACGGGCATCAGCTCGATGTGCGTGTAGCCCATCTCCTGGACGTAAGGCACCAGCGTCTCGGCCAGCTCGCGGTAGGTCAGCCACTCCAGCCCGTCCGTCTTGCGCCGCCACGAGCCGAGATGCACCTCGTAGATGCTCATTGGCGTGCGCAGCGGGTCGCGCGTGGGGCGGGCTTCCATCCAGGCCGCATCGCCCCACTCGTAGCGGTCGAGGTCTACGACCAGCGAGGCGGTGCGCGGGCGCATCTCCTGGGCGAAGCCGTAGGGATCGGTCTTCTGCGTCTGGTAGCCAGCGGTGCGCGTGCGCAGGTCGTACTTGTAAGCCGTCCACTCGTCCAGGCCGGGGATGAAGAGTTCCCAGATGCCAGCGTCGTGGTGCAGGCGCATGGGATGGACGCGCGCGTCCCAGCCGTTGAAGTCGCCAATGACGCTGACGCGGTAGGCGTTGGGCGCCCACACCGCGAAATGGACGCCGCGCACGCCGTCCACTTCGCGCAGGTGCGCGCCAAGCCGCTCGTAGCTGCTGAAGTGCCGCCCCTCGCTGAGCAGGTAGAGGTCGTAGTCGGTCAGCAGCGGGCCGAAGCGGTAAGGGTCTTGCAGCGTCTCCTCGCGCCCGTCGTGCGTCTGGGCGACGAAGTGGTACGCGGGGGGAGGCCACGCCGCTTCCAGCGTCACGGCGAAGAAGCCGCCCTCGTCCAGGCGGGTCATGGGCAGGCGCGCGCCGTCCCCCTCGACAACGAGAGTCATGGCGACGGCGGTCGGGCGGAAGGCACACACGGCGATCTTCCCCTCGCCGGCGGGGTGCGGGCCGAGCAGGGCGAAGGGGTCGCCGTGATCGCCGCTGAGCAGGTTCCGAATAGCGTCCGGGTGCACATCAAGGGTCATGCAGCGCTTGCTCCAAGCTCAGGCAGGGGCGGGCGATGTGCCGCCAGTATACCCTTGCAGACAACGCCTGGGTAGGGCGGCGCTCACTGCACGAAGACGGTCACCCGCGCCGGCTCGCTGGCCTGCGTCCCGCTGTAGGCGATCAGCGTCAGTTCGTGGGTGCCGGTGCTGTTAGCCGCATAGGTGAACCAGCCCTGGAAGGTTTTCTCCCCGCTGCCCTCGATGGTATTGAGCACCTGCCCAAAGCGGCGCAACTCGATGCGCGTGATGCCATCCTCGGCGCTGGCGGTGAATTGCACGGCGACGAGGCTCCCCAGCGGGAGCGTCGTCCCGTCCGCCGGAGCCGTGATCGTCAGCAGCGGGCGGGCGACCGGTGCGGCGGGCGCGCCAGGGCCGGTATCGAGCAGCAGGGCGCTGACCAGCACGATCCCCGCCATGACGATCAAAGCGGCGATCAGGACGACCGCAATCGTCAGCAGACGCCCAAACCCGCTGCTTGGCGGCTCAGCCACTGGCTCCGGCGCGCGGTAGGGCGGCGCGTAGCCGGTGATCAGCGGCGTTGAGGGGCGGGGCACGGGCTGCACGGGCACCTGGTAGGATGGCGCGTTGGTGGCGGGCGGAGGGCTGGCCGCCGGGGAACGGCGTCCGAACGGAACGGCGCGCCGTGCCGGCGGCATGGTCTCGGCGGGGGGCAGTGGGGAGCGCACGGCGCGGTTGGTCAGAGCCATGTCCGGCTGATCCGCATCGTCGGCGTGCGCCAGCAGGTCTTCCTCGGCCAGCACGTCGGCCAGGTCTGCGTCGAGGGGCAAGTCGGACAATTCGGGCGGCGCGTCGAAAACAGTCTGCTCTGGCAGGCGGGCCGGAAAGTTGAGCGCCCGGTCGAGGTCGCGCGCCAACTCGCCCGCCGAGGCGTAGCGCGCGCGGCGATCTTTGGCCAGCGCCCGCCGGATGACCGGCTCGACGGCAGGCGGCAGCGCAGGGTTGATCTGGCGGACGGGCGTCGGCTGCTGGTCGAGATGCTGGTACATCAGCCCGTGCGGAGTCTCGGCGGCGAAGGGCACCTTGCCGGACAACATCTGGTAAACTATCACGCCCAGCGCGTAGACATCAGTGCGCGCGTCCACCGGCTCAGAGCGCCACTGTTCCGGGGCCATGTAAGTTGGCGTGCCCATCACGGCGTTCGGCGCGGTCAGGCCGGTGAAGGCCCCGCCGGCGATCAGCTTGGCAATGCCGAAGTCAGTCAGGAAAACGCGGTCGCCTCCCTCAAGCAGAACGTTGGTCGGTTTGAGGTCGCGGTGCACGATACCGTGCCGGTGTGCGTAGTCCAGGGCGTCGGCGATCTGCCCGGTGAGATGGGAGATGCGCGCGAGGGGCAACGGCCTGCCGTGTAGCTCGTCGCCCAGCGTGCCCCCCTCAATCAGGCGCATGACCAGGTAGGTGTACGGCCCCTCGCGCCCGAAGTCGAAGACGGGCAGGATGTGCGGGTGTTGAAGCTGGGCGATGATGCGCGCCTCGCGCTCGAAGCGGGCGATGAACTCGGCGTCGCTGGCCAGGTCTGGCGACAGCACCTTGATCGCGACGGGGCGCTCCATGCTCGGCTGGTAAGCGCGGTAAACCGTCGCCATGCCGCCCTTGCCCAGCAAGCTGTGCAACTCGTACTGACCGATGCTCGTCCCGGAGAGGTCCTGCATGAATGCCTGTCCCGATCGGTGCCCACAGGTCGCCTGCTAGCTATTGTACCCGATCTCGGACGGCGTTCACGCCCCAAGGAGTGGGGGGATCGAACTCACGCAGACTTCCGAAGTTTCCAGAACTTCGGAAGTCTGGTCTTCGCGCTCGGATCGGTTGACCTCACCCCCACTCGGCGCTGACGCGCCTCGCTGCCCCCTCTCCACACGCGGAGAGGGGGCAAGCCGAGCGCAGCGAGGCTGGGGGTGAGGTAACTGCCAGCCTCGCACGCGGCGCTGACAACCTTTGCACACATCCGGAGTGCGCGCAGTACCGGTCAGGTGGGGGCGCTGCTCTGCCCCGCCCCGCCTCAGCGGGCCGCGTGGAGGGTGAGGTCCGTAGGGGCGTATGGCCATACGCCCCTACGAAGGCACGCCCCCAGCCGCCCGCACCATTGAGCAGAGCAGCAGCCCTACGGCGTCACCCGCTCCAGGGTCAGCAGGTAGTCACCACGCCCGCCGAAACGCCCCGCCTCGATGGTGAAGGTGCCCGTCGTTGGCAGGAAGAAGTCAATCAGCGCGTCGCGCTCGGCCAGACCCTCCGGGCGCACTGCCCCCACGTCGTCGTTGGCGGCGATCTCGCGCCCCTCGGCGTTGCGCAGCACCAGGCGGGGATCGAGCAGACTGGCGCCGCTGGCGTCGCGCATGGTGATGATCACGTGGTCGCCCGCGCTACCGGTGAACGTCCACTGATGGGACGGGTAGCGATTGTTGAGCGCGCCGCGTACCGTCTGCCCGTAGGCGATCTCGCCGCCGCCCTGCGCCGGGTCTGCGCCCAGCCCTGCCCCGCCTGCGTCGCCGGTTCCAGCGGCCATCTCCACGCCCAGCGGCAGCAGCCCGTCGCCACTGAAGGTGAAGTGCTGCACCTGGTTGGTGTCCGTCTGCGGGTGAGTCTCCGTCCAGTAACCGGTGCCGTCCGGCCCCATGACCAGCCCGCCGGGGCGCAGGTATTCGCCAGGCAGGTACGGCCCGCCGCGCGCCTCGTCGTAGGGCAGGCCGAACATATCCAGCAGCTTGCCGCCGACGCTCAGTTCCAGCAGGCCGAAGCCGTCCAATCCTGGCGCGGCCACAGCCAGCACCAGGTTGCCGTCGGGAGCGATGGCGATGTCCAGCACGGTCAGGTCGTGCAGAATCTCCTGGGCCAGGTTGACGACCAGCGGAGCGCCCTGCGAATCCACGACGGTCAGCGCACCGGCCCCGCCGACGGCGTAGAGCGCATCGGTCTCGTCGTTCACGGCCAGACGGGCACCGCGCAGGTCGGGGTTGATGGCGGCCAGGTCGGCGGTCAGCAGCAAATTGCCAACGGCATCGAACTTGTACAGCCGGTCGCGGATGCCGCTGCCGTGCCCTTCGGAAACCGTCCACACTTCGCCGGCGCGGGTGACGGCGATGGTCTGCGGCATCCCCGGTGCGAACTCACCATCGCCGTCGCCGCGCGCGCCCCAGGCGCGCCCCCAGTTGCCGGCGCGATCCACAACCATCACCGCACCCGGCGTATCAGGGGCGGCGTTTGCCAGGTAGAGCTTCATATCCGGCCCGATGGCGACATCCGCGAAGTCCGCGCCGTGCCAGGGACCCAGGAAGCTGATCTGCCGCCCGCTGTTCATCTCCAGGGTCAGCACGCCGCCCGGCCCAGCAGCAATATACATCACGTTGAACATATCGTAGACAAGGCCGCCCAGCCGCACGGCGCGCCCGTCTTCCGGCTGCGGGGCGACGAACTGCCATAGCACGCCGCCATCGTAGGCGGTGATCGCCTCGACCAGGCTGGCGTCGCGCTCCGGCAGCGAGAAAGTCAGCGACGCGGCCAGCGCGTCAAAAGCCGCGCTCCCTCCGCCTTCCCAGACGGGCGTTGGCGCGATGCCGCGCACGACAGCGACACGCCCCCCGGCAATCGCCAGCAGCGCCACGCACATGGTCAACCCTTCGGCGGGCTGCGTGACCTGCTCCTCGTAGCCACTGGCGTTGCCCCACGTGATGCGCTGCGGCTCCGTCGCCACCGCCCCGCCAGTGATCAGGCGGTCGAGCAGGCCGGTCAATTCGCTCGCGTCGGTGATGCCCAGCTCGCTGAACGTGCCGAAGACCACGCGCACGACCAGACCTTGCGGCGGGCTGCCCGCCTGCACCAGGGCCACGTCGCCCGGCGCGCCGGCGATCAAGGCGCGCTCCTGCGCGTCCACCAACCAGCCGGCGGGCAGGTCGAAGGCGATGCCCAGCGCAGGATTCTGGTAACGCTCGCCGGTCTGGGCCAGGGCAGGAACGGGCAGCGCGGCCAGCGTCAGCGCGAAAAGAGCGATCAGCAGGGTCAGGGAGCGGAACAGGCGCGCGGTCATGGGATGTCGTCCTCCACAGGGCGGGTCGGCGTCGCCCCTCATCTTAGCACGGCGCGATGATTCTACCCTGTCTCTTGCCATGCGCCCTCTCTGCGAGTGATCGGTTGGGGCTTGCCGGGGAGCTTCACTGCGGGGATCAGAAGGCGCGGTGCGGGCACAGCTCTTGGCCGGGCAGGCGGCCCGCGGCGGTCCTGGAGGCTGCGCGGGGAGGCGTGCGCTGCTGCGATCGGCGCTGGCGGGGCCACACGCGACTACGCGCCTGGCGGGACGTTCAGCCAGGCGCTGGGGAAAACAAACCCGCCAACGGGCGGGCTAACGCGCAGCGATGCTCTCGCTCTGCGACACGGGCTGCATCAGCAGCAGATGGCGGCGCATGTCGCGCCGCGCTTCCTCGTAGAGACGCAGCAGCGTTTCGTCCGGCTCCTTGAAGCGGCGCAGCGTTTGCAGCGTGCACATCACGCAGCCACGCATGGCCCGGTAGCTGTCGGTCTCGCACGGCAGGCAGCCGTTCAGCCGGATCATCATGAGCATGAAGGCAAGCACATCTTCATGGGCTTCCGGCAATGTCGAGAGCCGCTCGATAAGTGCGTCCCATTGCTCGCTGCGCGCGCTGTGCAGCTTGGGGATCGCATGGCCAGGGAACATCAGCTCATTTTGCGTATACATCCCACCCATCCTAACCATTTCGCACCATTATACCAACCACTTTATCACTATTTTGCGCGACGCTCAATCCCCCCGCTGTGAAAAATGTATGAACATGGGCAAACTCGCCCAAAGCTGCCCCACACAGCCAACCGTTTTCCAGGCTACATCGTCGCGCTGACCGTTCCGATTACCAGGAGAGCATCAGGGGTGCGCTGCTGCGCCCTGGTTGACCTCACCCCCGCTCGGCCCCCTGGCGTGGGCCTCGCCGCCCCCTCTCCAGTATGGAGAGGGGGAAGAGCCGAGCGTAGCGAGGCCAGGGAGTGAGGTTGATCGGTCGCCCTCTCAATGCTTCTTACGCTGCTGTCCCCCCTACAGGCCTCTCCCCCTAAATCCCCCTCTCCAGCCGAGCTAGAGAGGGGGACTTGGATCGCAGACGCCGCATCTTCCCCCTCTCTGGCTCTGCCGGGGAGGGGGCCAGGGGGAGGGGCTTTCCGCCGAAATACAGACCTCACCCCCGCTCGGCGCTGGCACGCCTCGCCGCCCCCTCTCCAGCATGGAGAGGGGGAAGAGCCGAGCGTAGCGAGGCCAGGGGGTGAGGTAAGGCTCTGCACACCGAGATTTGATGCGATTACCCTGCCCCTTGCGGGCAGAAACGATGCGTTTGCGCTAAGCTCTGGCAAGATAGGGGCGGGGAGCAATGCGCGCCGGGGCGCGCCAGGCCTCTCACCGCAAACGGAACCATGAAGGAGCGCACTGCAATATGGCCAACGAATACGATGTCCTGGTGCTTGGGGCGGGTCCTGGCGGCTACGTCGCCGCGATTCGCAGCGCCCAGTTGGGATTGAAGACCGCCATCGTCGAGAAGGAATGGTGGGGCGGGGTGTGTCTCAATGTGGGCTGCATCCCGTCAAAGGCGCTGCTGCGCAATGCCGAGCTGGCCCACATCGTCCAGCACCGCATGAAGGAATTCGGCTTCAACGGCGGGCAGGGCGTCGAGGTGGATTACAGCGTCGCTTTCCAGCGCAGCCGCCAGGCATCGAACCGGCTGGTCAAGGGCGTCGGCTTCCTGCTCAAGAAGCACAAGATTGACACCTACGAGGGCTGGGGCACCATCCAGGACAAGTCCACGGTGAGTGTGGCGCTCAGCAAGGGCGGGACCGAGACGCTCAAAACCAGGAACCTGATCATCGCCACCGGCTCCGAAGTCAACCTGCTGCCCGGCGTGACGCTCTCCGAGCACGTCATCACCTATCTGGAAGCGATCCTGTCCGAGAAGCTGCCCGCCAGCGCCGTGATCGTCGGGGCGGGGCCAATCGGCGTTGAGTTCGCCTACATTATGCACAACTACGGCGTGGATGTGACCCTGGTCGAGTACCTGCCGCACCTGCTGCCCAACGAGGATGAAGAAGTCTCTGCGGAGCTAGAGAAGCAGTACAAGCGCCTGGGCGTCAGGTTCATGACCGGCACGGCCATGAAGTCAGTGGAAGAGACTGGCACCGGCGTGCGCGTCACCGTCGAGAGGGACGGCCAGAGCCAGACCCTCGAGGCGGAGTGGGCGATCATGGCCACCGGCTTCAAGCCGCGCCTGGAGGGCTACGGGCTGGAAGCTCTCAAAAACCTGGCCATCTCCAAGCGCGGCGCCATCGAGATTGACGAGCGCATGGCGACCAACATCCCCGGCGTGTGGGCCATTGGCGACGTGACCGGCAAGCTGATGCTGGCTCACGTCGGCAGTGCGATGGGCATCATCGCCGCCGAGAACATCGCCGGCGTGGAGACGACAACCCTCGACTACCGCATGATGCCGCGCTGCACCTACTGCCAGCCGCAGGTCGCCAGCTTTGGCTACACCGAGGCCCAGGCGCGCGAGGCCGGCTATGAGATTGAGGTCGCCCGTTTCCCCTTCCAGGCCAGCGGCAAAGCGCAAGGGCTGGGCGAGGGCGCTGGCTTCGTCAAGCTGATTCACGACAGGCGCTACGGCGAACTCCTCGGCGGCCATCTGATCGGCCCCGAAGTGACCGAGCTGCTGCCAGAGCTGACCCTGGCCCAGAAGTGGGAGCTGACCGCCCACGAGATCGCCCGCAATGTCCACGCGCACCCCACGCTGTCGGAGGCGCTGATGGAAGCGGCGCACGGCTTGGAGGGGCAGTTCATCCACCTGTAGACCTCAGGTGGCAGTACGACAGGAGGCGTATATCTCCCCCGCAGCAAGAGCCTGATGGCAGCGCGCCCGCCGCCAGGGGGCAGATGGCCCCTGTGAATGCCGAGAGGCCCGCCAGCACCCGGTCGGGACGAATAGCCTCCCTATTCGGTGAGAAAGCCCACTAACCGCCCGGCCCACTTGCGCTATACTGGCAGGTATGGATGGCATCAGCGCCCCACGTCGCACCCCCATCCCCCACACCTGGCCCGCCGGAGCCGCATCCGGCACGGACGGTAGCACAGGAAGGAGTATCGTATGGCCGACCAACCCGTTTCGTGCACGCAACCGGCGCGCGGCCCCCTGGTCGCCCCGGCTGCACCAGAGACAGCAGGTTCCGCAGAACCATCGAAGGAGGTAGCGCATATGATCGCACGTGTTGGCAAACCCGCCCCGGATTTCGAGGCGATGGCCTATCATCAGGGCGGCTTCAAGCTGGTCAAGCTGTCCGAACTCAAAGGGCACTGGGCGCTGCTGTGCTTCTACCCCGGTGACTTCACCTTTGTCTGACCGACCGAATTGGCGGCAGTTGCCGTCCACTACAAGCAGCTTCAGGCGCTAGACGTGCATGTCTACTCGGTGAGCACGGACAGCCACTTCACCCACAAGATTTGGCAAGAGCAGGAACTCTCCAAGATGGTCGAGGGCGGCGTCCCCTGGCCGATGCTGTCCGATTCCGGCGGGCGAATCGGGCAGATTTACGGTGTGTACGATGAAGACGCCGGCGCAGACATCCGGGGCCGCTTCTTGATTGACCCGGATGGCGTGATCCAGGCGATGGAAGTGATGACGCCGCCGGTGGGCCGCAACATCAAGGAATTGATCCGCCAGGTGCAGGCGTACCAACACGTGCGCGCAACCGGCGAAGTGACTCCCGCCGGCTGGGTGCCGGGCAAAACGACTCTTAAGCCTGGCCCCAATCTCGTCGGCAAGGTGTGGGAAGTCTGGCAGCCGAGCAAGGAAATCGGCGGCTGACAGGCGTTGATGCCCAGCGTGAAAAGGTACGGCGGGGCGCTCAGGACGAGTGCCCCGCTATTTTGTTATCCCCCGGCCCCTTTCCCCGCGAGCGATACTGTTGGCGAAATGCCTCTGTAGGGGCGTATGGCCATACGCCCCTACGGACCTCACCCCCGCTCGGCCCGCTGACGCGGGCCTCGCTGCCCCCTGTCTCTTATTCCCATCTCCCAGCCCCCGAGACCGAGGCCGAGCTCGTATGGCGGCTTCTTCTCGAAAAAAA
>JAGPFT010000477.1 GCA_018056405.1 Anaerolineae bacterium | reverse complement strand
GACGCGCGGCGAGCATGTGCTGTCGCCCAACGGCTACAAGCCGCGCCCAAGCAGCAACGGCTACCGGACGAACGTGCTGTGAGGAAAGGTTAAGACTTCGGAAGTCTTGAAGACTTCCGAAGTCTTGGGAGTTCTGCTCGTGTTCATTCGCTCAACGAAGGAGAAAACCAGTGGCAAAGCTCTACTATGACAAAGACGCCGACCTGTCCCTGCTCGCCGGCAAGACGGTGGCGATTATCGGCTATGGCAGCCAGGGGCACGCCCACGCGCTCAACCTGCGCGACAGCGGCGTGCAGGTAGTGGTTGGTCTCTATGACGGCAGCAAGTCGTGGGCCAAAGCCGAAGCCGAGGGTCTGACGGTGAAGCTGGTTGCTGAGGCAGCAGCCGAGGCCGACGTGATCATGCTGCTGCTGCCCGACACGGCGCAGCCCAAAGTCTATGCGGAGAGTATCGCGCCGCATCTCAAACCGGGCGACACGCTCATGTTCGCGCATGGCTTCAACATCCGCTACGGGCAGATCGCGCCGCCCACTTTCGTGGATGTGAGCATGGTCGCCCCCAAAGCGCCCGGTCATCGCGTGCGCGAGCTGTACGTCGAGGGCGCGGGAACGCCCGCCCTGGTCGCCGTCGAGCAAGACGCCAGCGGGGGCGCCCTGGCCCAGGCGCTGGCCTACGCGCGCGCCCTGGGCTGCACCCGCGCCGGCGTCATCCAGACGACCTTCGCCGAGGAGACCGAGACCGACCTCTTCGGCGAGCAAGTGGTGCTCTGCGGCGGCGTCACGGCGCTGGTCAAAGCGGGCTTCGAGACGCTGGTCAAGGCCGGCTACCAGCCCGAAATCGCTTACTTCGAAGTGCTGCACGAACTGAAGCTGATCGTGGACCTGATGTACCAGGGCGGCATGAGCTACATGTGGTACTCCGTCTCCGACACCGCCGAGCACGGCGGCTACACCGCCGGCGAGCGCATCATCACCGAAGAGACCAAAGGCGAGATGCGCCGCATCCTGGACGAGATTCAGGACGGCACCTACGCCCAGAAGTGGATCGAAGAGAACAACGCCGGGCGGCCCTGGTTCAACAAACAGCGCCGGGCCGAACAAAACCTGCTCATCGAGCAGGTGGGGCGCGAACTGCGCCAGATGATGCCCTTCCTGAACGCCAAGCAAGCACCACCGGCAGAGTGATGAACGGGGTGCCCTTGCTGACCGCTGAAGGCTGAGGGCTGACGACGAGAAAGCACACGAGGATATACAAGATCATGGACGAATCTGGGGTTCCAAGTGATAACCGGGTACGCATCTTCGACACCACCCTGCGCGATGGCGAGCAATCGCCCGGTGCCAGCCTGACCAGCGCCGAGAAGATTGACATCGCCCGCCAGCTTGCTCGCATGGGCGTGGACATCATCGAGGCAGGCTTCCCCGCCGCCTCGCCCGACGACCTGGAAGGTGTGCGCCGCGTGGCCCACGAAGTCGGCACGCCGGACGGCCCGATCATCTGCGGGCTGGCCCGCGCCACCACCAGCGATATTGACAAAGCCTGGGAAGCCGTGTGCGACGCGGCCAAACCGCGCATCCACACCTTCCTGGCGACTTCCGAGATTCACATGCAGCACAAGCTGCACATGACCCGCGAGCAGGTTGTGCAGCGCGTGCGCGAGACGGTCGCCTATGCTCGCTCGCTGTGCGCCGACGTGGAATTCTCGCCGGAGGATGCCTGCCGCTCCGACCCCGACTTCCTGGTCGAGGTGCTCAGCGTGGCGGTGGAGGCGGGGGCGACGACGCTCAACATCCCCGATACGGTGGGCTACATCATGCCCGGCGAATACCTTGCGCTGATGCAGAAGCTGATCCGCCAGACGGCGGGTGGCGACCGGGTGATCTGGTCGGTGCACTGCCACGATGACCTGGGCATGGCCACAGCCAATACGCTGGCGGGCTTGCAGGCCGGGGCGCGCCAGGCCGAGGTGACGATCAACGGCATCGGCGAGCGCGCGGGCAACACGTCGCTGGAAGAAGTGGTCATGGCCCTGCACACGCGGCCCCAGTTCTACAACCTGACCACCGGCATAGATACGACGCAGATCGCGCGCAGCAGCCGCATGGTCAGCAACTACACCGGCCTGCCCGTCCAGCCGAACAAGGCCATCGTCGGCGCGAATGCTTTCAGCCACGAGGCGGGCATTCACCAGGACGGCGTGCTCAAGTACCAGGCCACCTACGAGATCATGACGCCGGAGACGGTCGGCCTGTCGCAGAGCAACCTGGTGCTGGGCAAGCACAGCGGGCGGCACGCTTTTCGCGTCCGGCTGGAAGACCTGGGCTATGAACTGGAAGACGACGAGCTGAACCAGGCGTTTCAGCGCTTCAAAGAGCTGGCTGACAAGAAGAAGACGGTCACTGATGCTGACATCGAGGCGCTCATCGCCGACGAGTTCTACGGCCCGGACGAGGTCTTCACCCTGGAAGGCATCCAGGTCGCCTGCGGCCAGCCAGGGATGCCCACTGCCACGATCAAGCTGCGCGGGCCGGACGGCCAGGTGAAGATCGCGGCGGGCATTGGCACCGGGCCGGTAGATGCTGCTTTCCAGGCCATCGAGCAGATCATCAATGTGCGAGCTACGCTGGTCGAGTACCGCGTCGCCGCTGTCACCGAGGGCATTGACGCCCTGGGCGAAGTGACTGTGCGCGTCCGCCGCGACGCTAACGGGCGGCGGACGTTTGGCGGGCACGGGGCGGACACCGACATCATCGTCGCCAGCGCCAAAGCCTATCTGTCCGCGCTGAACAAGATGCTGGCCTACACCGGCTACGGCGACCGCGCGCCGGAGGGCGATGCCGCCACCGTGCGCGTGTCTGCGCAAACGCGGTGAGGCGCGCCAGCGCCGAGCGGGGGTGAGGTCAACCGTCACCACCGAGTGTGCACGAGGAGCGAAGATCATGTCCAAGCAGAAGAAATCACGCCGAGGAACGCCGGCCAGCCCGCGCCCGGTCGAGCCGGAGATGGGCGCCGCCTTTCCAGAACCGTGCACCTGGCCGCTGGCCTGGCACGGCGAGGCCCTGTACACAGCACACCACCCCACCAGCCCCTCATCGCCAGGTCACAGCGGCGGCGAGCGCGCCATGCTCGCCGGTGATCGCTGAGAGATGAGAGCTGACAGCTATCAGCTTTTGGAGCGTGCTTG
>JAGPFT010000476.1 GCA_018056405.1 Anaerolineae bacterium | reverse complement strand
GGTGTTGTCTTTGCCCACCGTGCCGGCGATGATGTCCTGGTAGTCAATGACCTGAATATCGTCCACGAAGACGCTCTTGGGGAAGTTGGAGCAGTGGAAGACCACAGCCTTGTCCGGGTCGGTGCCGTAGTTGTTGTTCCAGTCCACCAGGGCGCTGGGCTTGCCGGAGGCGAGGGCCATCGCGTACATGGCGGCGGCCCCGGCGATGTCCGTCTCGCAGGCGGAAGGCATCAGCCCCTCGCTGAGCATACTCATCAGTGTGCAGGGCACCACGCCGAAGAACTCCTGCAGGCTCGTCCAGCACTGGATGGCCGTCGCGTCGTACTCGTTGGCGGCGATCCACTCGTCCATCACCACGCCCAGCTTGGCGATCTTGGTCAGTGCCGCCGGGGGTATCTTGCTCACGCTGGCGTAGGCTTTGATCGCCTCGAGCTTGGCCGTCACGCGCGCGTCACCGTCGGCCAGGCGGGCGATGCGCCCGTAGGCTTCAGAAAGGTCGAGCGTCTCGACCGTGATGCCGGCGTGCTCGAACAGCTTCTCGCTGAAGCGCACCGTGTTGAAGGCCACCGGGCGCGCGCCGAGCATCCCAAAGCGGGCGCGGCGCATCCCGCGCGCCACACGGCACACCGCGGCGAACTTGTGCAGGTCGGCGCGGAAGCTGTCGGACTGCGGATCAACGGTGTGCAGCGCCGTCAGGCTGAAGGGGATGCCGTACTGACGCAGGTTGTTGCACAGCGACATCTTGCCGCAGAAGCTATCGCGCCGCCACTGCAAGTCCATCTTGGCTGGATCGTCCGGGAAAGCGTGAATGAGCACCGGCACGCTCAGGTCGGCGAAGCGCAGCGTATTGGAGACGCCACGTTCGTCGCCGAAGTTGGGCAGCGTGACCAGCACGCCGTCAATCTCGTCGCGGTGCGCGCGGAACAGCTCGGCGCACTTGTGCGCCTCGCTCAGGCTTTCCACGCTGCCATATTTGGTGTCTTGCGGGCCAAGCGCGACGACCTTGATGCCCTCCTCGGCGAGCACCTTCAGCACGGTCTCGCGCCCGGACTCGCACAGATGGCTGGGGAAGAATCCCCGGTTGCCGACAATCAGACCTAAGGTGATTTCTTTCTTCATGATTCTCCCTCGTGATAGATAGGCTCACTCTCATAGAAATCGGCGCAGGAGACCCCCGCCACTAGACTTCCGAAGTCTCGAAGACTTCGGAAGTCTGATCTCCGAGCCTGCGCCGCTTTACCTCACCCCCAGCCTCGCTATGCTCGGCTTGCCCCCCTCTCCGTCAACGGAGAGGGGGCGGTGAGGCGCGTCAGCGCCGAGCGGGGGTGAGGTAGATTCTACTGCCCATACACCGTCGTATACCGCTCGTGCAGTTTGGCGATGTTTTCCGGCGCGATCGGGATTGGCTCGCCCAGTTGGTAGGCCAGGAAGACAGTGCGCGCCACGTCTTCGCACATCACCGCCGCCTTGACCGCCGCCCTGGGCGTCGGCCCGACGGTGAACACGCCGTGATTCTGCATGATCACCGCCGGCGAATGCGGGTTCGGCCCTTCGCGCAGCACACGCACCACTTCGCGCCCGATCTCCTCGCCACCGATCAGGGCGAAGCCGCCGCAGGGGATCACCCCGCCGAACTCGTCGGCCATCGCCGTCAGCACACAGGGGATGTCGCGGCCCAGCGCAGCCCAGGCGGTGGCGTAGGGGCTGTGCGTGTGCACGATCCCGCCGACTTGCGGCATGGCCCGGTAGATGGCGCAGTGCGTGGCGGTGTCCGACGACGGCTTGTAGTCGCCCTCGACCACGCGCGCGTCCGCGTCCACCACCACCATGTTCTCCGGCCCCAGCTCGGCAAAGGTGAGGCCACTGGGCTTGATGACCACGCAGCCCGTCGCCGGGTCGCGCCCGCTGATGTTGCCACTGGTCCAGGTGACCAGGTTGTTGCGCGGCAATTCGGCGTGCAGGTCGGCGACGATTTTGCGCAATTGTTCGAGCATTATTCCAATCCCCTCGCCTGGTTGCGAATCTTGCGCAGGCGCTTCATCACATCGTTCTGGCCGCGCCCGAAGTAGTCGTGCAGCGTGACATACTCAGCGAACAGCCTGTCATAGACGGCCTGATGCTCGGCGATGGGCCGGTAGACCTCATCCTTGAGCTTGCCCATCGCTTTGGCCGCCGCCTGGATGTCTGGGTAAGCCCCCGCCGCAACCGCCGCGTGCATGGCGCTGCCCAGCGCCGGCCCCTGCGCGCTGCCGATGATGCGGAATTCGCGCCCCGCCACGTCGGAGTAGATTTGCATCAGCAGCTTGTTCTTCTCCGGCAGGCCGCCCGCCGCCACCAATTCCTTGATCGGCACGCCGCTGTTCTCGAACGCCTCGATGATCACCCGCGTGCCGAAGGCCGTCGCCTCGATCAGCGCGCGGTAGATGTCGGGGGCGCGCGTGCCCAGCGTGGCCCCGATCAGCAGGCCGCTCAGGTCTACATCCACCAGCACCGAGCGATTGCCGTTCCACCAGTCGAGCGCCAGCAGGCCGTGCTCGCCAGGTTTCTGCTTGGCGGCCTCGGCTTCCAGGTAGGCGTGCAGGTCCATGCCCTGCGCTTGGGCCGCCTCGTGATATTCGGGCGGGACGGCGTTGTCCACGAACCAGGCGAAGATGTCGCCCACGCCGCTCTGCCCGGCCTCATAGCCGTACAGGCCGGGGATGATTCCGCCATCCACCACGCCGCACATGCCGGGCACTTCGTGCAGCGTCTCGCCGAGCACCATGTGGCAGATGCTGGTGCCCATGATCATGACCATGATACCCGGCTCGGTGATGCGCGCTGCGGGCACGGTCACGTGCGCGTCCACGTTGGCGACCGCGACGGCGATGCCCGGTTTCAGGCCCATCCAGGCGGCGGCCTCGGCGGTCAGGTCGCCGGCGCGCCCGCCCAGCGGAGCCAGTTCCTTCTTCATCTTGGTCTCGATCACGTCGGCCAGATCAGGGTGCAGCGCCGCGAAGTATCTCTTGTCTGGGAATTTGCCGTCCTGATAGATGGCCTTGTAACCCGCCGTGCACGTGTTGCGCGTCTCCACGCCGCACAGTTGCCACACCACCCAGTCCGCCGCTTCGATCAGCCGGTCGGCGGCGCGGTAGACTTCCGGCGCTTCGTCGAGGATTTGCAGGGCCTTGCTGAAGAACCACTCCGATG
>JAGPFT010000475.1 GCA_018056405.1 Anaerolineae bacterium | reverse complement strand
GACCAGGACAGGACACCCCTCCGACATGCCACCTACCAGCTTGCCAGCGTGCCCTTGCACCGTCGCCGGCGGCCAATGGGGAATCTCCGGGTAGGGGATGGCCTGCGCCCCCTCGATCTCGTCCACAAGCGGCCCCAGGCCAGAGCCGAGCACCAGCCCAACCGTCGGTGCGACGCTGAGACGCGCGCGGATATACTCAGCGGCTTCGCGGTAGTGGTTCTCAGGAATCCCGTGAGTCTGCTCCATACATGAGTCTCCCTGGGGCGGGGGCTTCGCCTGGTCTGAAGGATCGCGGCGATTGTATCACTTACCCGGCATCCCGCACACCTGGATGCGGCCAGGGGTCCACGAACGAGTTGTCAGGCAGTTGTCGAAGGCCCCCATCCCCCGGCCCCTTCCCCTAGCTTTGCTGGGGGAAGGGGTGAGCGGCTTGCCGGATCGTCCCCCCTCTAGCTTCGCTGGAGGGGGGATTGAGGGGGGAGGCGTTCAGCGAGCATTCCCGAACTTCCCCTGGCGACAGGTTGTTCGTGCACCCGACGGCCAGGGGGTGTGCAAACCCTACCTCATCCCCGCTCGGTGCTGGCGCGCTTCGCCGCCTCCTCTCCGCGTGTGGAGAGGGGGCAAGCTGAGCGCAGCGAGGCTGGGGGTGAGGTCAATACCCCTGCGTCAGGTGAGTTGCTGACTACCTTTGCGGCTACCCGGATGGCCCTTACAGCAGCAGGCAGCAGTCGCCCAGGCTGTAGAAGCGGTAGCGCCCGCGAATCGCTTCGTCATAAGCGCGCAGGATGCGTTCGCGCCCGGAAAAGGCACTGACCAGCATCAGCAGCGTGGAACGGGGCAGGTGGAAGTTGGTTAGCATCCGGTCTACGACACGGAAGCGGTAGCCGGGCGTGATGAACAGGTCGGTGTCCTCGTCTATGGCCATGACAGGCCGCCAGGGGCAGGCGTTTTCGGCCAGGTTCGCCAGGGTGCGCCGGACGCTGGCCGGGTCGTTGGTCGCGGTGCCGTAGGCCGCCGAGCGAATGGCCGCCGTCTCCAGCGTGCGCACGGCGGTCGTGCCGATGGCGACCACGCGCCGCCCGCGCAGGCGCGCATTGTTGACGATCTGCGCGTCTTCTGGGGTGAGGATGGCGCGCTCGGTGTGCATGATGTGATCGGCGACGTTCTCGGCACGCACCGGTGAGAAGGTGTCCAGGCCGATGTGCAGCGTGCAGTAGGCGATCTCGACTCCCCGGCGCTTGAGGTTCAGCAGCATCTCGCCGGTGAAGTGCAACCCGGCGGTGGGCGCGGCGGCGGAACCATCGGCGCGGGCGAAAACTGTCTGGTAGCGGTCTGGATCGGCCAGCGGTGTGGTGATGTAGGGCGGCAGCGGCGTCTCGCCCAGCGCGCGCAGGTGAGGCTGGATCGGCTCGCTGAAGGCGACCACGCGCTGGTTCTCGTTCCGTTCCTCAACTACGGTAGCCTCGACCGGCGACGCGCCGTCCGGCCCGACGGCCAGCCGCGTGCCCATCTTGATGCGCCTGCCGCCGACGATAGCCAGCCAGCGCGTCTCGTCCAGGGGACGCAGCAGCAGAATCTCCGCTGCACCGCCGCTGGGGATTTTGCGGGCGGGCAGCCGGGCGGGGATGACGCGCGTCTGGTTGAGGACGATGACATCGCCTGCGTCCAGGTATTCGGGAAAGTCGCGGAAGGCGCGATGCTCGATGGCCCCGCTCGCCCGATCCAGCACCAACATGCGCGCGGCGTCGCGCGGCTCGATGGGCGTCTGGGCGATCAGCTCTGGCGGCAGGTGGTAGTCGAAATCGGTGATGCGCATGGCGGCAACGATCAGGCTCGTGGGTGGGTCAGCGGTTCAGCAGGCGCAGGATGATGGTGAGGGCCAGCGACAGGAGCAGGCTCACCAGCAGCATACTCGCCAGCGGGAAGAAGCACGAGAAGCCTTCCCGCTCGATGCGGATGTCGCCCGGCAGGTGTCCCAGCTCGCGCAGAAAGGGCAGCCTGCCAGCGACGATCAGCAACGCCCCCAGCACGACAAGGCCCAGTCCGACCGCGATCAGCAAGCGGCCCACTGCGCTGAGGTCCATCGTCTGGCTTGTGCTCCTCTCAGAACAGGGTAGCCTGGCGCGGCGGGCGCTCGTCGGACAGGCCGAGATGCTCGTAGGCCAGGCGCGTGGCGACGCGACCGCGCGGCGTGCGCTCCAGGAAGCCGAGCTGCAGCAGGTACGGCTCGTAGACATCCATGATCGTGTCCGCTTCTTCGCTGATCGAGGCGGCGATGGTCTCCAGCCCGACCGGGCCGCCCTCGAACTTCTGGATGATGGTCAGCAGCACGCGCCGGTCAATGTCGTCCAGGCCAAGCGGGTCAATGTCCAGCAGGTCGAGCGCGCCGGCAGCTACGTCCAGGCTGATCGCGCCATCCGCGCGCACCTGGGCGAAGTCGCGCACGCGCTTGAGCAGGCGCAGGGCCACACGCGGCGTTCCCCTGGCGCGGCGGGCGATCTCCTCGATGCCGTCGTCGTCAATGGGGATGGCCAGCAGCAGCGCCGCGCGGCGGACAATCTCGCGCATGGCGTCCGGCTCGTAGAAATCGAGCCGGTAGACCGCGCCGAAGCGCGCGCGCAGAGGCGCGGTGAGCAGGGCCAGGCGGGTCGTCGCGCCGATGACGGTGAAGCGCGGCAGATGCAGCCGCACGTTCTTGGCCGACGGCCCCTTGCCAATGACAATATCGAGGGCGAAGTCCTCCATCGCCGGGTAGAGCACTTCCTCGACGGCGCGGCCCAGGCGGTGAATCTCGTCAATGAACAGGATGTCGCCTTCGCGCAGGTGGGTGAGGATGGCGGCCAGGTCGCCGGCGCGCTCGATGGCCGGCCCGGCGGTGATGCGGATGTTGACCTCCATCTCGTTGCTGATGACGTGAGCGAAGGTCGTCTTGCCCAGCCCCGGCGGGCCGTAGAAGAGCACGTGGTCGAGCGGCTCGTGGCGTTTCTTGGCCGCTTCGATGAGGATGTGCAGGTTCTCGACGACGAGCTTCTGACCGGTCATCTCGTCCAGGCGCTTGGGGCGCAGGGCACTGTCGGCCCGGTCTTCGGCGCGCTTCTTCCCGCTGACCATGCGACTGCTGTCGGACATGCGGCGCTCCCTTGCGTTGATTGCGTTGCCGAGTATACCGTCGCCGGGCGCGCAGGTAAAGGCGC
>JAGPFT010000474.1 GCA_018056405.1 Anaerolineae bacterium | reverse complement strand
CGCCCGCTCCCCTGCTGGAAGTCGAGCGGTTGCGTTTCCGCTACGCCCCCGGCGATCCCCCCGCCCTGGACGGCCTGTCCTTCAGCCTGCGGGTGGGCGCAACCGTCGCCGTGATCGGCCCCAGTGGGGCGGGCAAGTCCACCCTCGTCGGGCTGCTGCTGCGCTTCTGGGACTACGATGAAGGGGCGATCCGCCTGGCGGGGCACGATCTGCGTCAGTACGCCCAGGACGACGTGCGCGGCCTGCTGAGCGTCGTCAGCCAGCAGACGCACCTCTTCGGCGGCACGTTGCTGGACAACCTGCGCGTTGCCCAGCCCCATGCCACGCCGGACGATGCCTTCGCCGCCCTGCGCGCCGCGCAGCTCGACGGCTTCGTCTCCAGCTTGCCGGATGGCCTGGACACGTGGATCGGCGAGCAGGGCCTACGTCTGAGCGGCGGCGAGCGTCAGCGCCTGGCCATCGCCCGCGCTGTGCTCAAGGACACGCCGATCCTGCTGCTCGACGAGCCAACCGCCAACCTCGACCCGATGACCGAGCGCGCCGTGCTGGACACGATCTTCAGCGCCCTGCCCGGTCGTACCACGCTGCTGATCACTCACCGTCTGACCGGGCTAGAGCGCGCCGACGCGATTCTGGTGCTGGAGAAGGGGCGTGTCGTCGAGCGCGGCACGCACGGCGAGTTGCTGCGGCAGGGCGGCACGTATCGCCGTCTGTGGGCGTACCAGCAGGCCGAACAGTCGTTGATCGCTGATACAACTACTACGCCCCTTTAACGGTTTTCTAGCGTAAGTGCTGTATAGTGAAAACATCCAGAGAAGTATCATTAAGGAGGTGGAACAAATGGCACGTGTGACACGTTGGGACCCCCTGCGCGACATGATCACCATGCGCCAGGCTGTTGACCGGATGCTTGATGAGACCTTTGCACGGGGCACCGAGACGCGCGGCACGGGTGCGTGGCTGCTGCCGATGGACGCCTACATCACCGACGAGGCTATCGTCATCCGCGCCGATGTGCCGGGCATCAAGCCAGAGGAAATCGAGATCACATTGGAAGGCGACACGCTGGCCATTCGCGGCGAGATCCGGCGCGAAGAGGATAGCCAGCGCAAGTACGTCCTGCTGGAACGTCCGACCGGCAAGTTCGAGCGCACGCTGAACATCAACACGCCGATCGATCACGAAGGCGTGGAAGCTAACTTCAAGGACGGCGTGCTGACGCTCACCCTGCCTAAGGCAGAGACGGTCAAGCCGCGCCAGATCACCGTCAAGAGCGGCTAGGCAGCGCGATGCTTCGACTTCCGAAGTTTGGGGAACTTCGGAAGTCTGGCATTCGAGCGCTTGCACTACACGCCTCACCCCCTCAATCCCCCTCTCCAGCCGAGCTAGAGAGGGGGACTTTGATCGCCAGATGGGACGTTTTCTCCCTCCCTGGCTTGTGTATGAGGGATGGACAAATTAGACAGCGTTGATTTAGTATAACGATAGGAACTCTCAATCAATGGAAGAAACGAGCGGCTTGAGCGAAGAAATCGGACGCCTGCTGCGGTCTGTAGGGGCGGGTTTGCAAACCCGCCCCTACAAGCGACTACCGATCATGATCATCAAAGCGCATCAGCGGGCCAGGGAGAAGGGCGTTGTACGGAACGGAAAGAGACTTCCGAAGTTCTCGAAAACTTCGGAGGTCTGATGCACCCCGCTGTCCCTCCAGGCCCATCCCCTGTACAATGAAGCGTGATTCACCCGCTGCCCAGACCGGAGGTTGACCATGCGACGCTTCCTCTCCCTGCCGCTTGCCCTGACCGCGCTGGCGCTCAGCCTCGCGGCGTGTGGAGGGGATACAGACACCCCGGCCCCGTCGCACACACCGCCACCCTCCTCGACCCCCACCGAAGCGGCCCAGCCCAGCCCCACACCTGCTGCCCAATTCGCATCGGAGATCGCCCTCGCGCCAGGCGAGACGGCAGGGTTGCGCATCGTCAACGCCAGCCCCGACCTGCCGCGCGTCTCCGTGTACCTGGACGATCTGCTCGTCGTCGCTGCCCTGCGCCCCGGTGATTATCAGCAGTCGCCGCAGAAAGTGCCCGCCGGTGACGGCGCGCTGCGCGTCGTGCCGACTGGCGACGAGTCCGCGCCCGCCCTGCTGGAAGCGCCAGTCAGCCTGCCCGCTGGAACGGCGCAGGTGATCGTCCTGGCCGGGCGCGCCGATGATTTCCGGGTGATCGTCGCCGAGGAAGACACTTCGCCGCTCAAGGTAGGGACGACGCGCCTGCGCATCGTGCACGCCTTGCCGGACGCCGGAACGCTCACTGTACAGGACGGGCAGCGCACGATCCTCAGCGACCTGGCCTTCGGCGAGGTCAGCGAAGCCATAACCCTGGCCGAGAAAGGGCACGACCTCACGTTGCTGGCCGCTGATGTGGCCCTGGCCGAGTTCGAGTTCTATGGCATGGCCCGCTACGCTTACACTGTAGTGTTGTTCCCCGAACCGGATACTGGCACGGAGGCGGGCGGCGTGGCCCGCGTCGAGCTGCGCAGCCGCGTCGAAGACGAGGCCCAAGTCCGCGTGATGCACGCCTCGCCCGACCTGCCGCCTGTGGATGTGTACCTGAACGACATCTCCCTTGCCAAGAACCTGGCTTACCGCGTGGCCAGCGCGTGGACGACTCAGCGCGCTGCCATCTACCAGCTTCGCCTGCTGCCCGCCGGGGAGCCGGACGCTGCGCCCTTCCTCGTCAAGCAGATCGCCCTGCGCGCCGACGAGACGACGAGCCTGGTGCTGCTCGGCACGCAAGACCGCCTGCGCGTCACCGCCGTCGCCGAAGACCTGAGTCCCACGCCAGTCAACGCAGCACGGCTGGTCTTCGTCAACGCGGCCCCCGACACGGGGAGCGTCCGGGTGAGCACTTACAGCGGCGAAGTGCCCGACCTGCGCTCAGTGCCGTTCGGCGCGGCGAGCCGCCCGCTGGCTTACCCCGCCGGGATCACCGCCTTCGTCATCGAGACCGGCAGCGCCGACTCCCCGCGCGAGATTGACCTGTTGCCAGAGCGCGATTGGCAGGCCGGCACGGTCTACGCCGTGATCATCACCGATACGCCCGACGCGCCGCCGGTCGTGCTGGAGACGGAGACCGGCGTCGGCGACACGATCCTGGCTGCCGAGGGCGTGGTGCCGCTGGAGAGCGCTCCGCCCAGCGTCAGCGGGTGGGGGCCGGGCG
>JAGPFT010000473.1 GCA_018056405.1 Anaerolineae bacterium | reverse complement strand
CCCTCTCCGCGTGTGGAGAGGGGATTGAGGGGTGAGGTAAACCCGCGCAGCGGGCTTCTCAACCGGTCCCTCACAGAGCGCGCAGTGGTCGCAGAGAAAGCCTCAGAGCTTTTCCGACTTTCCCCTCTGCGCCCTCGTCATCTCAGCGGCCCAAGATCACTGCCCCAAAAAGCGAATGCACCCCAGGCCACGAGTCACTTGACAAGCCTCCCCGAATCGTACTATAAATAGTTAAACGCTTTACTGTATCAGCGGCGGAGCTGCTGTTATTTTTTCCGCTAGAGTTAAGCGCTTAACTTTCAGCCGAACTGAGTGCTCAAGAGGCTTCTGGCGTGCCCACTTTAGAAGATGTTGCCCGGCGCGCTGGCGTTTCGACCGCCACCGTCTCTAAAGTCCTCTCCAACACGCCCTACTTCACCGAGCAGACGCGGGCGAAGGTGTTGCAGGCGGTTGAGGAACTGGGCTATATCCCCCACCTGGCTGCACGGGCGCTTTCCTCCGGCAAAACTCACATCATCGGCGTCGTCTTTCCCTATGTCTACGACGCCATCTTCGCCGACCCGATGGTGCTCAATATCCTGCAAGGCGTTGAAGCCGAATGTAGCCAGCGCGGACACAATATGCTGCTCAGCACGCCACGCCTGACCGCCGCCGGAGCCGACGAGAACTACCTGCGCCTGATCCACAGCGGCTATCTCGACGGCGTGATCGCGCTCGACAACTACCCTGTCGCCTCGGTGCTGGAACCGGCGCACAAGGAGGGCATTCCCTGTGTCGCTATCGGCTATCATCCCACCCCTTACCATGTCCGCAGCGACGACCGTTCCGGCGGTTTCCAGTTGATGCAGCATGTAGTCAGCCTGGGGCACCGGCGCGTCGGCATCATCGCCGTCCCGCCGGAGAACCATCTGTGCGTGCCGGAGCGCCTGGCCGGGTTGCGCGCCGCCGCCGAGGCCGCCGGCCTGGACTTCGACGCAATGCCCCTGGCCTATGGCGACTGGTCTACCCCTGGTGGGGCCAGGTGTGCTGCCGAATTGCTTGCCCGTCGTCCCGACCTGAGCGCTGTGATCTGCCTGAACGACCGTATGGCAATGGGCGCCATTCAGCGGGCGCGCGAGATGGGCCGCCGCGTGCCGGCCACGCTGACCGTCGCCGGCTATGATGACATCCCCATGGCCTCCGTCTTCGCTCCGCCCCTGACGACCATCTCGCAGCAGGGGCCAGAGCTGGGCAGCCGCGCCGCCCGCATGTTATTCGACGTGCTGGATGGCAGGCAGCCTGAGCCGGTGATCATGCCTACCCTTCTGATCGCCCGCCAATCGTCGGCACCGCCCGCATAATCAGCCGAGTTGGGAAAGGAGAGCTTGCCGCCGTCCGTATACCAACCACCAGAAAGAACGCCTTCGACTCTTTAGCGCCACCTTCCGTAGATTTGCACATCGTTCGTGGTCTAGCCAATCAATTCAGGAGCAAAAGAAATGACTAAGCGGCTTTTGATCGGACTTCTCATCGTGGCTCTGGCTCTGCCTGCCTTCATGGTCAGCGCGCCAGCCAGCGCCCAGGAAGAAATCACTTTGCGCTGGCGCACCCGGCCCGACAACCAGGCCGAGATTGATGTCTACCAGGCGGCCAGTGACTCCATTGACGCTGCCTGGGAAGGCGTCAGCCTGAAGTATGAGCCGGGCGGATCCGAAACGGCCGGCTATCAGGACGTGCTGATCACCGAACTGACAGCGGGCACCGCGCCAGACCTGTTCTGGATTCCGGGCACCGACGTGGCGCGTTTCGCCAAGCTGGGGCTGATCCTCAATCTGGCGGACCTGGCTGCCGCTGACGAGACTTTCAGCCTGGACACGTTCTACCCCCAGATCATGCAACACCTGACTGTCTCGTTGGACGGCAATGATGCGCTGTGGGGTCTGCCCCGCGACGTGTCGGCCTTCGTCATCTTCTACAACAAAGACCTGTTTGACGAAGCCGGCCTGGACTATCCCACCGAGGTCGATCCCTGGGACTGGGATGCGTTCTACAATGCAGCGAAGGCCATTGACCAGCTTGGTGACGAGATCAAGGGCTTTGGCATGAATGCCTGGTGGGCCAACTACGGCTACTTCATCAACGCTGCCGGGTCGAGCTTCTTCAACGAAGACTTTAGCGCCTGCGGCCTGAACAATCCCGGCACCGTCGAGGGCCTCACCTTCGCCAGCAAGCTCTATACCGAGGGCATCGCTGTGCCCTGGGGCGAGGACTCCGAGCCGCCGTTCCTGGCCGGCACAGTGGGCATGTTCTTCAATGGTCGCTGGGCGACTCCCGGCGTGATAGCCAATGCCAATTTCAACTGGGACGTGGCCGAGCTGCCTGTTGGCCCTGCCGGGCCGAGCAACTGGGTCTTCTGGGGCGCGTATGTGATCAACGCCAAGACCGAGCACCCGCAGGAAGCCTGGCAACTGCTGATGCAACTCACCAGCGCCGACGTTCAGGGCAAGGTCGCTGCGTTGGGTGCCAACATCCCCAGCCGTGCGTACGGCGATCAGGCGGCAGTGGATGCCTTCCTGACGACCTTCGATGGCAAGATCAACAACCAGGCGTGGATCAATGGCCTGTCCTATGGCGTGGCCGAGGCCCCGCTGTGGAGGGGCGACTGGGCCAAGATTGACGTGATCTACTACAATGGCGTCACCAAGGTGCTGAATGGCGAGATGAGTGCGCAGGAATTTGCGGACACCATCTGTCAGGAAGCCGACGCCAACTTCGAGTAAGTCCGCACGCGTTGGGGGAGGTTCACTGCGGCGGGATACGTTGCCGGTCGTAGGGGCGTATGGCAATACGCCCCTACGGTAAGCGCTGCTCTGGCGCGTCAATGGCAGGGGCGGGTTTCGAGGCCCGCCCCTACAAGAACGTCGCCGGTCTCACGGCCAGCGAGCGGCGATGTATCAGGTAATCCTAAGAGACCATTTGAGCAGTCCTGATGCAGGTTTACCTCACCCCTAAATCCCCTCTCCACACACGGAGAGGGGACTTAACCCGACGCTTACTCCCCCTCTCCATGTATGGAGAGGGGGCCGGGGGGTGAGGTTTTCAAACGGCCTCTAAGAGTGTATTTTGAAAGTCGCTCATTAAGCATTAGCTGCCGCCAATCGCCGCACAAGGAGGCGTCCCATTGTCAGATAAGCCCAGGTTTCGGTGGTTCGCGGTAACAATTCATAATCTTTGCTGAGA
>JAGPFT010000472.1 GCA_018056405.1 Anaerolineae bacterium | reverse complement strand
GACTACCAGCGCGCCGTAGACCAGGCCAACCGCATCCTCGCCGCCGATCCAGGCAACGTGCAGGCGCGCGAATACCGCCAGAAAGCAGAAGATAACCTGCTGCGCGGCGTCGTGCCCGACCATCGCATCCCCTTCGATGCGCGCATCGCCTACAACCGCGCCAATTCGCTGGTGCGCGCCGGCAACTACGATGAAGCCGAGCGCCTTTACCGCGAAGCGCGCGACCTGGCCGCGCGCGCCGGAATCAGCAGTTGGCAGGATGTCGAGCAGGCCCTGCTCGACATTCAGGACCTGGCCCTGGCCCGCGAGCTTCTGGCCGAAGGCGACCGTCTGCTGGCCGCCGACGACTGGGAGACAGCGCTGCAAAAGTACGAGGGAGCGATGCGCGTCGTGCCCAACGACCCGCTCGCCCAAGAGCGCATCGAGCTGGTGCGCCGCGTCCGCCAGCAATTCGACCAGGCGACGGTGCAGCTTAACATGAGCAGCGGCCCGCTGACCGACCGCGCCCGCGAATTGCAGCAGTTGCTCAACACCCTGGCCGGGCTGCGCCAATTGCTGCCCGGCAGCGAGCGCCTCAAGAGCCTGACGCGCGAGGTCGAAGAGCGCATCGAGAACATCATCGCCCAGCTTTACACCCAGGCCCAGGGCGCGCTGACGCGCGTTGAAGCCGCGTCTGTCCTGGACGAACGACTGCGCCTGACGACGGAAGCTGTGCGCGCCCTGGAAGTAGCAGCGGACCTTGCCCCGGCCAATGAGGACATCACCGGACTGCTGCAGCGCGCGCGCCAGCGCGAAGCAGACCTGGCCGAAGCCTGCCACCTCATCGAGCGCGCGTCGGCCCTCGTCGCTCAGAATTACGAGAACGAACTCAGCCAGGCGCGCACCATGCTCGCCGGGCTGCGCGGTTACGCGCAAGACCCGCGCTATCGCATGGTCGTCGCCGACCTGCTCGCCCGCCACCTGGAGCGCGCCGAGGCCGCCCTCGATGACCACGATCCGGCGACTGCCCAGCACTGGCTGGACATGGCCAAAGATGATCCCTTCCGCATCCTGGGCCGGCGCACCGACATCCTGCGTCTGGAAGCAGAAGTGCGCCAGATGCGGCGACGGCAGTATGGCATCTACGCCGTCAGCGCGGTGATCATCCTGATCGTTCTTGGCGCGGTGGCAGTGGCTACCGAACCCACCTGGCGACCAATTCTCGACCCGCCGACGCACACACCCACCGCCACCGCCACGATCACGCCGATACCCACTGATACGCCGACGCCCACTGATACGCCGACCGTCACGCCGACGCCCACCGCAACCGACACACCGAGCATCACACCGACCCCTACCTGGACGCCCACGCCGACCGACACGCCGACGTATACCTGGACGCCCACGCCCAGCGCTACACCAACCCATACCTGGACGCCAAGCATCACGCCCACGCCCACCGAAACACCCACGCCCAGCGCTACGCCAACCCATACCTGGACGCCGAGCATCACCCCCACGCCGAGCATCCTCTGCCTGGTCCTCGCCAGCAGCCAGGCGGTCAACGTGCGGGCCGAGCCTAGCCCGGTCGCCACGCGCATTTTCACCGTAGACCGGGGGCAGGAGTTGGAGGTGCTAGATCAGCAGCTTGGCCGCGACAACCAGCGTTGGTTCGAAGTGCGCTTCAAGGTGGGGCAGTCAACGATTGTCGGCTGGGTGCGCGCCGACCTGGTTCAGGAAGTGCCCGCCGCGTCCTGCCCAACGTTGGGGCCGGGGCCGCGCCAGTAGAGCCTGACGGAAAATGCAAAAACGGCCACGCTCGCGTGGCCGCCTGGTGGGTCGTACAAGACTCGAACTTGTGACCTCGTCGATGTCAACGACGCGCTCTAGCCAACTGAGCTAACGACCCGAAGTGTTTTTAGTATAGCGAGACCGCGCTGTTTTGACAAGGGCCGGACTCGATGGGGGTGCATTCGCTTTTTGGGGCAGTGATCTTGAGCCGCTGAGATGACGAGGACGCGGAGGGGAAAGTCGGAAAAGCTCTGAGGCTTTCCCTGCGACCACTGCGCGCTCTGGGATGGAGCGGTTGAGAAGCCCGCTGCGCGGGTTTACCTCACCCCTCAATCCCCTCTCTACACGCGGAGAGGGGACTGAGCCAGATACTTACTCCCCCTCTCCATATATGGAGAGGGGGCCGGGGGGTGAGGTCTGCAACCGATCTCTGCACCTGCCCCCAAATCCGAATGCACCCACTCGATGGGTGCGTGCAAAACCTGTCGGCAGTATAGTCGCACTGCTTAGCCTCGCCGCTCCCTCTCCACGACGTGGAGAGGGGGCAAGCCGGGCGCAGCGAGGCTGGGGGTGAGGCTACTGCCAGCGTCACACGTATCACTGGCAACTTTTGCACGCACCCAACTCGATTCTTGCCGTGCCGCATCTGCCCGGACGGGCAGCAGCGATTTGATGGACTCAGACGGCGACATGCTATAATTCGCTCGTCGCAAGGGGGTGTTTGGGGAGCAGGGCAGCGAGCGCGCCCTGGTGGGGAGGTTTCCTGACATCAGCAAGCCGGAGCGGTGACGACCGATGCGCGAGACGATCCAGAACGCCCTGCCTTACCTGACCGGCAGCCTCTTTGTGCTGGCGCTGTTGCTGATTCTCGTCTCGCTGCACTTGTTCCGCCGCAGTCGCACAGACGCTTTCTGGCGACGGCGGCGCGAGGCCGGTCAACGAGGCTGGAAGCTGTTTGTGTTCGCCTTTGGGTTGATCGTCTTCGCCGGCGTGTCCTGCGCGCTCACCTTCGCCTTTGGCGTGCTCGACGATGACGGCTCCGCCCCAACAGGCACGCCGCTGGCGACGCAGGAAGTTGCCCTGGGTGGGGATACGCCCAGGGCGCTCGACGCTACACCGTCGTCCACCCTGGAAACGAACAACCCAACGGAGAACACGCCCGACTCCTTCGCGCTCACGCCGCCGCCCACTGCGCTGATGATCGTCATTATCACAGCAACTCCCGCTTTCACGCCGACGGCCACGCCCTTTCCGACCTTCACGCCGCAAGTGATGCCCGCTACGTCCAGCGTCACGCCCCTCCCCGACGCCGTACTGCACATTGCCGCGCTCAGCGATCAGATTGACGCTGCGCTGCGCCCGGTGAACCCGCGCACCCCCTTCGCTGCTGGCACCAAGCGCATCTTCTTCTTCGTCGAGTTCAGCGCCATGAGCGAAGGCGCGCTGTGGCGGCGCGCCATCTACA
>JAGPFT010000471.1 GCA_018056405.1 Anaerolineae bacterium | reverse complement strand
ACCTCGTACTGGGTGAACTTCCAGGAGCGCGCCAGCTAAGGGGGATGTGTGAGGTAGGGGAGGGTGTGCAGACCCTCCTTTACAGACCTCACCCCCGCTCAGCGCTAACGTGCCTCGCCACCCCCTCTCCATATTGGAGAGGGGGAAAGGCCGAGCGCAGCGAGGCCAGGGGGTGAGGTCAGCGCTCCCGCGTCAAGCGAGACGCTGACAGCCTTTGCACGCCTCCCCCTACGGGTTCTCAATCACCAGCGCTCAGCGACCACCTGTCGAAGCGGGCTGCCCCCACCTGGTTAACCCCGGAAAGGTCGGGGCTTTGCAGCCAGGCGTTCACCGAGAATAGCAGCGGAATAACAGGATAAGTCCCTTCTGCGCCGAAGAACAGCCGCTCAACCTGCTCATACGTCTGAGCGCGCGCGGCAGAGTCGAGCGTATTCGCTGCGCTGTCCAAAGCGGCGTCGGCCTGGTCGCACTCGCGCCCGGTGCGGAAGTAGCCATAGCGACAGTGCAGCGCGTCGTTGAGCCAGGCGTGCGCGTCCGGGTAGTCGGCACTCCAGGTAGCCAGCCAGGCGTGCGGGCGGGTGACCAGCTCTGTGTCATAGGTGGAGTGCGCCAGCTCGATCAGCAGCGTGCGCGACAACCCTTCGACAGAGAACAGCGCCGGCGTGCAGCCCAGAGCGGCGCTCCACTGCCCGGCAAGCGCCTGGCCGATTTCCAGCCATACAGGATCATCGTCCGGCACGCGCAGTCGCAGCGGTTCCGGCACCCCCGCGCAGCCGGAATACCCCGCCGCGCTGTAGCTGTCCTGGGCCGCCCCTGGATTGGCATCCGGCATGGCGGGGCTGGATGGGGCGGCGACGATCCCCGCCGGTGTGAACTGGCTGGCGGGCAGGAACTGCCCGTCCGACACTTGTTGGGCGAGCGCACGGCGGTCTAGCGCGGCAGACAGAGCGCGGCGCACCTCGGTCTGATCCACCAGGGTGCGCTCGTAGGAGAAGCCCACCAGGATGAGGGTAGACCCCTGGCCGATGTGCAGGCGGTCGGGCAGGCGGCTCTGCGCGTCCGCGATTTGGCTGGCGGGCAGGCGGGCAAAGTCCGTGCGACCGCTTGCGGCGAAGGTCAGCGCGGTCAGGGACTCGCTGGTAAAAGTGATCGCGACCTCCGCGATGGTGCCTTCCACCGGGTCGGGCCAGTGCGGGTTGCGGACGAGCGTCATGCCGGCGGCAGACCAGTTTTGCAGAGCGTAGGGGCCGTTGGTCAGCAGACCGGGCGTCTTCGTCCACTCTGCGCTGCCCGTAGCCGCTTCACGCGGGATGGGGAAGAACTCCGGCGTGCTGAGCAGGCTGGGCAGGTAACTGGTGGGGAAAAGAAGCTGGATTTCCAGGGTGTGAGGGCCGGTTGCGCGCATGCCGATTTCGCGGGCGATGAACAGGTCGTTCACGACTTCTGGAAAGGCGTTGGCGACCGTCAGACACCCCTGCACGACCATCAGATTCGTGGTCACTGGCCCCGGACGTGTTGGGTCGCAGCCGCGCTGCACTGCGTAGACGACATCGCCCGCAGTGACCGGACGGACGGCTTCGACGGTCGCACGTTGGGCGTCGTAGCGCACCCACTGAATATCCTCGCGCAGATCGAACGTCCAGGTCAGCCCGTCGGCGCTCACCTCCCAGCTTTTCGCCAGCATCGGCTCGACCTGGCCGCTGTAGGGGTTGAAACGGGTGAGTCCGACGAAGAGATTCTCTGTCACGTCGCGGGTGTACGGGTCAAAACGCGATTGAAGCAGCGGATCAAGCGTCTCTGGCTGAGGCATAGCCAGGCGCAGGATGTCTGCGCTGTCCTGTGGCGCGGGTGACGCGGCATAGGCCAAGGGGACTGACCCCAGTCCCGCCAGAGTCAGGGTAACGATGATTCGCAGGAATATCTGAGTGAATCTTGCGGAAACTCGCATAATCCTCGCTCACGTGATGGTATGGGATTGAAGCGGGCGCAATTGTAGCGCAAGTGCGAAGGGCAAAACCAACGCTTGGGCAATGATTGGCTGGCTGGCGGCGCATGGCGAACAGGCATAGGGCGGCACGGCTAGGGCTTGCTGGGGGCCAGAGGCAGCCGCATCTCGTACTGGCGCAAAGACACCTCATAGCCACTGGCCACATAGCCCGCGAGAGCCGGGTCGTCTTCGGCAACGTTGTAACTGTGCCCGAACGCTTCGGGCTGCAACTGGTGCAGGTGAGCGAGGAGAGCTATGGTCACTGCCGCGCGGTCCTCGTCCGGGTGAGTGGCCAGATCCGTCAGACGAATCTCGTGGCGGTAGCTCCAGCCCAGCGCGTAACCGACGACTGTCTCCTCGCGGAGGGCCGCCCAACCGCGCACCGTGTCCGAACGGTGCTGCAGCGAGCGAAGGTCGCGCTGCCAACAGTTGGCCGTGTCGTGGAAGGTGTGAAAATAGCGCAGCAGATCGGCGGCGGGCCAGGTGCGGATCGTATAGTCAGCCGGCGCAGATAGAGCATTCTCTGGTGTGCGTTCCAGGACAAGCAGCCGCCGGATGGGGACAAAGCCGAGGCGCTCGTACAGGCGGCGCGCTGCTTCGTTGGCCTCGATGACCTCAAGCCGGACTTCACGTGCTCGCTGAGTCTGGGCTTGCGCCAACAGGTGCTCCATCATGCGCAGGCCAATGCCGTGCCGCCGCCATTCGGGCACAACGCCCATGCCACCGATCCATGCTTTGTCCTGGCGCAGGCCGAGCATTCCTGTGCCGACAATCTCGTCCCCGGCCAGGGCGGCGACCGAAGCATCGAGGTCTAAATCGTCCTGGCGGATCAGGGCGCGGAATGACCCAGGCGTCATGACGATGGGGGTGAAGTAATCGCTGTAGGCACGGTTGAAAGCAGCGGTGAACTGGTCGAAGTCCACCTGGCTGATAGGATAGTAGCTGATCTGAGGCATGAGCGATTTCCTGAGCGAACGAGTGGGTCACGCACGGCATCCAGGCAACACCGCGCTATTCTAGCGCAGAAATCGCCCGGAAGCCGCCTGTGTCTGTATTGTGGGTGCATTCGGATTTGGGGGCAGGTGCAGAGATCGGTTGCAGACCTCACTCCCCGGCCCCCTCTCCATATACGGAGAGGGGGAGTAAGTATCTGGCCGTCCCCTCTCCGCGTGTGGAGAGGGGATTGAGGGGTGAGGTACACCCGCGCAGCGGGCTTCTCAACCGGTCCATCCCAGAGCGCGCAGTGGTCGCAGAG
>JAGPFT010000018.1 GCA_018056405.1 Anaerolineae bacterium | reverse complement strand
CTGCGCGGGTGTACCTCACCCCTCAATCCCCTCTCCACACGCGGAGAGGGGACTGAGCCAGATACTTACTCCCCCTCTCCGTATATGGAGAGGGGGCCGGGGGGTGAGGTCTGCAACCGATCTCTGCCCCTGCCCCCAAATCCGAATGCACCCCTCTGCACCCGCACCGTAGACCGGGCAGGCAATTACGGTATAATAGCGCCGCGCTGGGGTGGATTATGGATGAAGGACGCGGGATGCCCGTACCGTACTGCCATATTTGCGAACAAAACGAACTGGAAAAGCGCCAGTACGGCGCTGCCTCACTTGAGCAGGGCGATTACTGCCCGGTTTGCCACCGCCCGACGTGCCGCTTTCATATGGGGCGGGTGCGCTGGCGCTGGAGAGCGACAGGCCGCCTGGACAGCGGGCTGGTCTGCATGGAGTGCAAGAATGCCTATCGCCACCGCGAGTGGGACGCCTACAACCGCGACTGGATCAGCTAGGGCGCGTCGTTCGAATAGCCTCACCTCCAGCCTCGCTGCGCTCGGCTTGCCCCCTCTCCACGACGTGGAGAGGGGGCGGCGAGGCGCATCAGCGCCGAGCGGGGGTGAGGCTGAAGAGCGCAAGGCTTAGCGCCTGATAGGTCTTGCACGCGCCCTGCCCCAGCAGACGTGAGCCGATCGCGCAAGCGTGCTACAATTCACACTGGCGGGTGTCCGGGGGATGCACGCGCCGCTGGAACCGCTGGCGGGTCTTGGGAGCCGGCAGGTTCCAGCTCTGAGGAGTGACCGTGAGCCGAAAAACTGAACTGGTGCTGGTGACGGCGCTGCTGGTGCTGGCAGCGCTGCTGCGCCTGTGGAACGTGGCCCACTTGCCGCCCGGCTTCAACCGTGACGAGCTGGCCCATATTCGCATCACCGAGGCGATGAAGGCGGGCGAGGTCTCGGTCTACTACCAGATCGGCGACCGTCTGGCCCGCGCTGCGCTGTTCGGCGCGCTCAATACCGTCGCGTCTGATGTGGCGGGCGGCGGACTCCTCGGCTACCGAATGCTGCCGCTCTGGGGCGGGATGGTCACGCTGGCGCTGCTCTATGCGCTGGGCCGGCGGTTGTTTGGCGTGCCGGTGGCGTTGATCGCGCTGGCGGCCATGAGCGTCAATCTGCGCGCGGTGCTGCTGGCGCGCACGGTGACAGCGGAGTCGCTCGTGCCGCTGTATACCCTGCTCATGTTGCTGTGTCTGGCGGCAGCCTTCAACCTGCGTCACGAAGTCACGTTCCGCGTGCCCTACACCTTGCCCTTCGCGCTGCTGGCGGCCCTGGCTGGCCTGTCGGGTTATCTGCACTATTCCACGCTGGTGCTCGGCCCGCTGGGGCTGATCTTCTTCTTGCATCTGTGGCGAACGGGCCAGCCGCTTGCGCGGCGCGCATGGAACATGTGGATATTCGTTGTCGTGCTGGCGACCATCGTCGCCCTGCCCTATCTCGTCTCCACGCTGCGCAATCCCGAGCTGAGCGAGGCGTATATTCTGTGGCGCGAGCGTCCGGCCACTGTTGGCGAGGCCATCGAAGGGCTGTTGAACGCGGCAGGCGGGCTGGTGTGGCAGGGGGATGAGCGCGTCACGGTCAATGCCGGGGAGCACGCCCTGCTCGGCCCCGTCCTGGCGCTGCTGCTGATCGTGGGGGTGCTGGAAGCGATCCGGCGCTGGCGCGATCCGCGCCACGCTTTGCTGCTGCTGAGTCTGGCCGCCGGGCTGCTGACCGATGCCTGGGTCAAGCCAGAGGCCACTTTCACGGCCCATCTGGTGGCGCTGCCCGCTGTCTTCTTGCTGGTGGGCGTAGGGGGGCAGGCCGTGTGGCGTGGATTGCGCGGGCGTGGCGTTGCCAGGGCCTGGCGTCCGCTGACGGCGCTGGTGCTGCTCATCCTGGTGGCCAATAGCTGGGTTGTGCGCGACCGTCTCTACCACGACTGGAAGAACGATCCGGCGGTGCGCACCGCCTATCATAGCGATCTGGCAGCGTTGGCCGCCTACCTCGACCGCACGTCGGACGATCTGCCCGTCTCGCTGTGCATCACCGGCATGAACGTGCCGGGCGATGCCGGCCTGTCGCCGCGCCAGATTCTGGGCCTGATGCGTCACCGCGCGAGCGGGCCGGTGCGCCATTCCGACTGCCGGGCCGGGCTGGTGCTGATCAATGCCGGGGCGCCGATGCGCTTCGTCTTCGCCGACCCCGCCGACCGGGCGACCATGCCGCCAGAGCTGGCCGACTGGCTGGCCGAAGCTGAGCCGGTCGCCGTTCAGGGGTTGCCGGCGGGGGCTGTGCTGCGACTGGACGTGGGGCAGCGGCTGCGCGACGCCGGCGGGCGCTGGGACCTGTTCGCTCCCGCCTATTTCATGCCGGAAGCCGACGAACAGCCCCTCCAGGCCAAACTACCCGTGCCGCTGGAGGAGGGCCTGACCTTCGCGGGTTACGATCCGAGGGTGTTCAATGGTGAGCGGCAGCCTGGCGGCGATCCCATCGTGTTGGTGACCTATTGGCGCGTGGACGAGCCGCTGCCTGACGACCTGGGCATCTACGCACATCTGCTCGGCTACACGCAGACCGAGCCGCCCGTCCTGCAGATCGAACCCTGGGCTGAGGCGAACTCGATTGATGTGCAGCCCGGCGAGCTTGAGCCGCGCGATTTCTTCATCCAGGTGTCCTATATCTGGCTGCGCGAAAACCTCAGGCCGGATCGCTACGCGCTGACGGTGGGCGCTTACCGCGATGAAGTGGCTGTGTTGGAGAATCACCTGAGTGTGCTCGACGCGGCGCAGAACTACGCGCCACACGGTGACCGTCTGCTGCTGGGGCATATCACGGTCGTGGAGTCGTGAGTAGGGAGCGGTCAGTCGTTGGTCGTCAGGGATCCATGAACAACCTGTTGTGAGGGGGAGTTCGGGAATGCTCGCTGAAGGCCTCTCCCCCTCCATCCCCCTCTCCGGCAGAGCCAGAGAGGGGGACTTTGACCACCGGAGGAGACGTTTTCCCCCTCCCTAGCTCAGCTGGGGAGGGGGCCAGGGGGAGGGGCCTCCGCTGTCAGGGGTAGGTTTTCAACGGTTTGAACGGGAGCACTAGAGATGCTCTTCGCTCAGAGAATTAAAAACCCACCCCTGCAAGCCTCCATCCCCCCTCCAGCCGAGCTAGAGGGGGGACGATCGGGCAAGCGCTTTTCTCCCTTCCCCCCTCGTGGGAGAAGGGCCGGGGATGGGGGGAAGAGGCAGGGATAAGGCTTCTCAAACGGCCACTGAAAACCGATCACTGCAAACCAACAACCAACCACCGATCACCCCCCAGGAGCCGCCATGCTATCTCTCGATGGGAGCCAGGGCGAAGGCGGCGGGCAGATCGTCCGCACGGCCCTGACGCTCAGCGCCATCAGCGGGACGCCCGTGCGCATTGAGCGCATCCGCGCCGGTCGGCAGACGGCGGGACTGCGCCCGCAGCATGTGGCGGCGGTGCGGGCGGCGGCGGACATCTGCGCGGCGCACGTCGAGGGCGCGGCGGTCGGGTCGGAGGCGATCACCTTCGCCCCAGGCGGGCCGGCGCGCCCTGGCCGCTACGAATGGGCGATTGGCACGGCGGGGTCGGCGGTGCTGGTCATGCAGACGGTGCTGTTGCCGCTGGCCCTGGCCGCCGGGCCGTCCGAAGTGCGGGTGCACGGCGGCACGCACGTCCCGTACAGCCCATCGGGCCACTACCTGCGCGATGTATATGTGCCCTTTCTGCTCGGCCTCGGCGCAGACCTGATGCTGTTTCTGGAAGCCTACGGCTGGATGCCGGAGGGCGGCGGGACCATTGTCGCCCAGGTGAATGGCGGCGCGCAGCTCAGCGGCGCAGACATGCGCCAGCGCGGGCTGATTGAGCGCGTCTTCGGGACGGCAGTGGGCTGCAACCTGCCGTCGCACATCCCGCAGCGCATCGCCAACCGGGCGATCAACCTGCTGGTGGAGACGCTGGAAGTGGCGGCGGACGTGCGCCCGCTGCGGGCGCGGGGCCTCAGCACCGGGGCGGGCCTGTTCCTGGCGGTGGAGTACACCAATGGGCGCGGCGGTTTCGGCGTCCTGGGGCGCAAAGGAATGCCGTCCGAGGTGGTGGCCGAGAAAGCGGTCACGGCGCTGCTGGCCTTCCACGCGGGCAACGCCTCGGTGGACGCGCACCTGGCCGACCAGATCATCGTGCCGCTGGCGTTGGCGGGGGGAGCCAGCGCTTTCGTCACGCCGGAAATCACGGCGCACCTGCTCACAAATATCGGCGTCGTGCGCGCCTTCGTGGATCGCCCAATCGCGGTGGACGAGCACTCCCGTACCGTTACCGTCGGCAACGCATAAGGTCTTGATCATGTTCGAAATCGTCTTCCTCGGCACGTCGGCGAGCGCCCCCTCGATCCATCGCGGACTGTCCGCGCAGGTGGTCATCGTCAAGAACCGCCGCTTTCTGATTGACTGCGGCGAGGGCACGCAGCGCCAGCTTCTCAAGAGCGGGATCGGCTTCAAGCGGCTCAACCGCGTGCTGATCACGCACGGGCACCTCGACCACATCCTGGGATTGGGCGGGCTGATGTCCACTTTCATGCGCTGGGAGAGCATTGACGAGCTGGAGATTTGGGGGGGCAAGTGGGCGCTCGACCGCGTGCAGGATTTGATCTACGGCGTGGTGCTACGCGGGGCACAGCCGCCCATACCGCTGCACCTGATTGATGTCAAGCCCGGCGTGCTGATGGAGGAGGCCGATTTCCTCGTCTCTGCCTTTCCGGTGAACCATCGCGGGCGCGACTGCTTCGGCTACGTCTTCCAGGAGAAAGCGCGACGACCTTTCCTGGTCGAGCGCGCAGAGGCGCTGGGCGTCCCCGCCGGGCCGGAACGGGCGCGGCTGGTGCGCGGCGAGACGATCACCCTGGGCGATGGGCGCGTCGTCCGGCCCGATGACGTGCTGGGCAAGGACACTCCCGGCGCGCGCCTGGTCGTCACCGGCGATGCGGCCTCGCTCGACGGCCTGGAGAGCGTCGCGGCGGGGGCGCACGCCCTGGTCACCGAGGCGACGTACCTGGACGAAGACGCGGAAATGGCTGCCAGTTTCGGGCACCTCACGGCAGGGCAGGCGGCGCGCTTTGCCCGCGAGGTGGGCGTGCAAACGCTGCTGCTGACCCATATCTCGCGCCGCTACCGCGAGCGCGACGTGATCCAGGAGGCGCAGCAGTACTTTGCCAACAGCTACGTCGTGCGCGATTTCGACCGTTTTTCGGTGGCAAAGGGACAGCCCGCCCACAAAGTGCTGCCTGGCGAGGAGCCGGACGAACCAGAGCAGGCCTGACCCCGCCCGGCGATTCGCTCTCACGGCAGCACGAACAAGTTGTCAGGCGGATGGCGGAAGGCCCCTATCCCCCGGCCCCTTCCCCCAGCCAAGCTAGGGGAAGGGGAGAGCCGCCTGTCGGTGTCCCCCCTCTAGCTCGGCTGTTCAAGGGCGGACAGGTGTTGAGATTGATCTACATAGTCCGGGGCGGCTCTTCACTTGACCTCACCCCCGCTCGGCGCTGGCGCGCCTCGCCTCCCCCTTTCCGTTGACGGAGAGGGGGAAGAGCCGAGCGTAGCGAGGCCAGGGGGTGAGGTTGATCGGTCGCCCTCTCAATGCTTCTCACGCTGCTGTCCGCCCCTGAAAGCTCGGCTGGAGGGGGGATCAAGGGGAGGCGTTCAGCGGGTGTTCTCGACTGCTCCCTGGTGACAAGTCATTTGTAGACCCTGCGATCACGGCAGCACGAAGCCGTCCCACGTCCCCGTCAGGGCGTAGCGCAGCGCGTCAATCGCTCCGGTTATCAGCAGGGCGAAGGCGAGTCCGGCCAGCGCCGGCACGGCCAGGTCGCGCCAGCGGACAGCGCGATTCTCGTGGCGCGTGATTCCCAGAACCAGCGTGCAGCCGACGATGCCGAACATCAGCAGCACACCTGCCGCGCTGATTGCGCCCAGGGCGGCGCGCAGGGGCGGCCAGTCGAGCAGCACCAACGCTCCGGCTCCCGCTGCCAGCGCATACAGCGCGGCCAGGTCGCCCCACGAGCGGACGGGCGGGGTGTCCTGCGGCGCGCGCCAGAGCAGGCTGTTGAACACCGGCCAGACGAGGGTGATCAGCGCCAGGCCAAAGATTGTGCCAGTCAGCAGGCGCAGGATGTTGTGCGGCGCGTAGGGCGGCGAGTAGCGTTCGAAGAGGCTCAGGTAGCTGTTCAGCCCGTCCAGACCGTACAGAGCGACACCCAGCAGCATCACCGCCAGCAGCCGGACGCGCGGCAGGCGAGCGGCGCGCAGCCGTCCCCGCGCGGCAAAGACGACCAGCCCCGTCCACACGCCCAGGTAGATGCCCGTGCAGCGCGCGCACAGCGGCAGCGGGCGCTCGTGGACGTGAAAGGAGCGTTCGGCGATGCGGTGGCAGACCGCGTAGCCGAGCGCGTCCGCTTTGCCCAGGATGCCCGGCGGGGTGAGCCACAGCCAGATCGCGGCGATAGCTGCGGTAGCCAGCGCCAGCAGCGCCACCGTCCGCCGCCCAAAGAGAGGCCTATGCGTTGGCTGAGCGCGGGGGGCTGTGGGTTGAGCAGGCGTGATCATTCGGACTCCTCGGCGCGAGTCTAAGCGGGATCGGGGGCAGTGGCAAGTTGTGGAGCAGGGTGGGTGCGTGCAAAATCTGTCAGGTGGGCTGCCGTGCCCCGCTGTACCTCACCCCTGCTCGGCGCTGGTGCGCCTCGCCACCCCCTCTCCACGTTGGCTATCCGGGACCCACATCTTTGGCCGTGCCTGTTCCCCCCCATCCCCGACCCTTCCCCCTCGTGAGGGGAAGGGAGAAAAGCTACGGGCCTGCTCCCCTCCCCTCCGCGCAGCGCGGGGAAAGGGGCCGGGGGATGGGGGGCAAGGGAGCGCGCCGAGCGTAGCGAGGCCAGGGGGTGAGGTCAATGCCCCCGCGCCAGGCGATTCGCTGACGACCTTTGCACGCACCCCGCAGCTTCGCACTTTGGACTTCACAGCGCTGCTATGTTAACCTTGCACGTGTCACTCAGGCCCCCGAACACCTGCTGCCCTGGCCCCGGTCTGGCACCGCTGCCGGGGAAGGTTGAGGAGGCAGGGCGCTGCATGGACAGGGACTTCTGAAGTCTGGACGTACAGAACCGCGTCCCTGCAGAACTGCCCACAAGGGGTGCGTGCAAAACCTGCCAGGCAACAGGGTCGCGCTCCTTAGCCTCACCCCTGCTCGGCGCTGGCGCGCCTCGCCGCCCCCTCTCCACGTCGTGGAGAGGGGGCAAGCCGAGCGGGGCGAGGCTGGGGGTGAGGCTACTGCCAGCGTCACACGTATCACTGACACCCTTTGCACACACCCCCACAAGGAGCACATCAGGACTCGTGACCGACACACACCCCTTCTCGTCTCGCCGCACCCGCAGGCTGCGTGCGGTGTTAGTTGTTGTGCTGGTAGCTGCAATCGCTGGCGGCATTGCAGGCATCGGCCTGCTGCTGAGCGATGGCGATGAAGTCATCCCCCCGCCCAGCCCGACCGCCACCCCGCCGATCTCCAGCGACCTGGCCCCGGACGCTGTGACCGAGCGCGCTTTTCCCTCGCTGACCTACGGCATCCACGCCTTCTTGTGGTGGAACGAGACGATGCGCACCATTGATCTGGACAACATCCGCCTGATGAAGTTCACGCACGTCAAGCAGCGCTTCTCGTGGAGCACGATGGAGCCGGTGCGCGGCGAGTGGCACTGGGACAAGGCCGACGACGTGGTGGGCGAGGTGAACTATCGCGGTCTGGAGGTCGTAGCCCGGCTGGACAGCCCGCCAGACTGGGCGATTGCCGCGCCGGACGCGCCCGGCGACCCGCCGCTAGACTTAGCGGCGTGGGCGGAGTTCTGCGGGGTGCTCGCTGCCCGCTACCAGGGGCAGATCGCCGCTTACCAGGTGTGGAACGAGCCGAACCTCACCCGCGAGTGGCTTGGCTACCCGCCGGACGCGGCGGCTTACGTCTCCTTGCTGGCCGCATGTGCCCAAGCCATTCGCGACACTGACCCTGACGCGATCATCATCTCCGCTGGACTGGCTCCCACCGGCACCGGCCTGCCAGAGGCGGTCCCGGACATGGACTACTTGCGCCAGATGTATGCGGCGGGCGCGTCCCCTCATTTCGACGTGTTGGGTCTCAATGCGCCTGGCTACGGTAATCCGCCGGAAATGTCGCCCGCCGAAGCGGAGGCCGCTGGCTTCCTGCGCTGGATGTGCTTCCGCCATGTCGAGGACATGCGGGCCATCATGGTCGAGGCGGGCGACGCGCACAAGCAGGTCGCCATCCTGGAGCTGGGCTGGACGACGGACACCCTTCACCCGGACTACCAGTGGCACGCTGTGGACGAAGAGACGCAGGCCGCCTACCTGGTCGGCGCATACCGCTACGCGGCGCAGTACTGGCGACCCTGGGTGGGCCTGATCATCACCATCTATATCGCCGACATCAGTTGGACGCCGGACGACGAAGAGTACTGGTGGGCGATCAACATCGCCGGTTACGACAACGGCTGGCAGGGCCGCCCGGCCTACTATCAGCTTTCGTGGATGGAGCGCTATGTAGATGATACTTTCGTCCCCGCCCGCGACCCAGGCGACCCTGACGCTGTGATCGTTGAGCCGCTGCCTCCCCGTGAAACGCCGGGCGGCGGGCCGTAGGAGGGCATCCTCTGCATCTGGCACGCCGTCCCCGCGCCATCGGTGTAAAATCTGGATAAGAAAGCGCCCCGATCATGCACCGTTTGCGCGGGCCGGGCGTATTGATCGGTAGGGTGCTGTTTTGCTGTGCCCAACGACCGCGCGATCACCAGAGACAATCACCGGAAGGACACGCACGATGCGCATCATCGTACACACCGGCAAGGGCGGCGTCGGCAAGACGAGCATCTCCGCCGCTACCGCGCTGCGCTGCGCCGAGCTAGGACTGCGCACCATTGTCATCTCGACGGACACCGCCCACTCGCTGGCCGACTCGCTGGAAGTGAGCATCGGCCCGGAGCCGGTGCGCATCCTCGACAACCTGTGGGCACAAGAAGTAGACGCCCGCTACTCGATGGACAAGTACTGGGGACGCATCCAGCATTGGATGCTCAGCGTGCTCAGCGAGCGCCACGTCAACGATATCGTCGCCGAGGAAGTGACCATCCTGCCTGGCCTGGAAGAGGGCGCGCACCTGCTGTGGATCAACAAGTATCTCGAAGACGGCGACTTCGATGTGCTGATTGTGGACGCTGCGCCCACCGCCGAGACGCTGCGCCTGCTCAGCCTGCCGGACACGACGCGCTGGTGGTTCCAGCGTATCACCTCGCTGTTGCGCGGGGCTAGCGGACGTCTGCTCCGTCCGGTCGCCAAGCCGTTGATCGGCACCGACCTGCCCGACGCCGAGACCCTGGACAGCATCAACGGCCTCTTCGACACGTTGGACAGCGTGCGCGAAATCCTCACCGACCCGCAGCGCAGCAGCCTGCGCCTGGTCATCAACCCGGAGCGCATGGTCATCAAGGAGACACAGCGCACCTACACCTACCTGAACCTGTACGGCTATGCGGTGGACGCCGTGCTCTGCAACCGCGTCATCCCCGACGCCGTAACCGACCCCTACTTCAAGCTGTGGAAGGAGCACCAGGCCGAGAACATCGCCTACATTGGCGAGGCGTTCGGCGAGCTACCGCTGCTACAAGCGCCCATGTTCGGTGACGAGGTGGGTGGCCTGGACGCGCTGCGCCGCCTGGCCGCTGTTCTGTACGGAGAGCGCAACCCGGCCCAGGTGCTGGCCCGCGAGCAGACGCACCGCATCGAGCCGGACGGAAACGGCGGCTACTACCTGGTCGTGCCGCTGCCCTTCGCCGAAAAGCGCGACCTCGATCTCTATCGTGCGGCGGACGAGTTAACGCTGCGCGTCGGCCCCTACCGGCGCAACATTATCCTGCCCTTCGCGCTGTGGAATCTGAAGACGGCGGGCGCGCACTTCGAGCAGGCGCGACTGCGCATTCACTTCGTCAAGGCAAAGGGGTAGTGCCCGCAGCATCACGCCAGCCCCACCCACTACCTTGCCAGGAGATCAGCGGTGACCGGCCCCGCGCCCGAACGTTTAGCCCCCCTACCCTCCGCCGAACGGGATCGCCCGCCCGAGCCGGCGAGCAGCGCCTCGTCTGATGGCCGCGCGCACGCTGTACCCCTCGCTCCCAGCGAGCATACGGCGCTGCTCGCCGCGCAGCCTATAGACTGGCGGCGCTACCGGCGCACGCTGCGCTTCGCCGCGTGGCTGTTCGCCCGCGTGCTGTATTGGGAACTGGTGCTGCGCCATATCGTCGGGCGCGAGCGCGTAGCGCGCGGGCGCGCCACGCGCCTGACGCGCTGGGCGGGCGAGTTTTGCACCCTGGCCGCCGACATGGGCGGGGTGATGATCAAGCTCGGCCAGTTCATCTCCAGCCGCCTGGACGTGTTGCCCCCCGAAGTGATCGCTGAGCTAGCCAGGCTGCAGGACGAAGTGCCGAGCGTGCCCTTCGCCCAGATTCGCCGCGTGCTGGTCGAGGAGCTTGGCCCGCCCGAAGATCGCTTTGCCGCGTTCGACACGACGCCCGTCGCCGCCGCGTCGCTCGGCCAGGCGCACCGTGCCCGTCTGTCAGACGGCACCCGTGTGGTGGTTAAGGTGCAACGGCCCGGCATCGGGCGGCTGGTGGCGACCGATCTCAAGGCGTTGGGTGTGGTGGCGCGCTGGGCCATGCGCCTGCCCTTCGTGGCCCGCCGCGCCGACGTGCCCGCCCTGCTCGACGAGTTCAGCGCCGTGCTGGTCGAGGAGCTGGACTATTTCCACGAAGCGGACAACGCCGAAGCCTTCGCCCGCATGTTCGCCGCCGACAAGGGCGTCTACATCCCCCGCGTCTACCGCGAGCACTCCACGCACCGCGTGCTGACACTGGAAGACGTGACCGCGATCAAGATCACCGACTACGAGCGCATCGAGGCGGCGGGCATTGATCGCCGCGATGTGGCCCGCCGCCTGATCAACACCTATCTGTGGATGGTCTTCATCCAGCGCTTCTACCACGCCGACCCGCACCCTGGCAATCTGTTCGTCTACCCGCTCGACCCGGACTCGCCGTCAGGCAGCGGGGCGCACGCCAATGGAACGCCGCTGCGCGGGCGGCCCTTCTACCTGATCTTTGTGGATTTCGGCATGGTCGGGCGATTGACGCCGGAGATCGAGGCCGGGCTGCGCGAGACGCTCTACGCCCTCACTGCGCGTGACGCGCGCCGGCTGGTGCAGTCCTACCAACGGCTGGGGGTGCTGCTGCCCGGCGCGGACCTGGAGCGCATCGAGCAAGCGTCGCGGGCGGTGTTCGAGCGCGTGTGGGGCATGAGCATGTCCGAGATCAGCACCATGCAGTTCCAGGAGATAGCCGCGCTGGGCCGCGAGTTCCGCGACCTGCTCTTCACGCTGCCTTTCCAGGTGCCACAGGACTTTCTGTACCTGACGCGCTGCGTGAGCATTCTCGTCGGGCTGGCGACAGGGCTGGACCCGGCGTTCGATCCCTGGCGGGAGATCGCTCCTTTCGCCCGCGAATTGCTAGCCGAGCGCGAAGACCTGCCGCCCACCCCCCTACCGCTCAAGCTGACCCTGCGCGATCTGCTCGATCCGGCGACGCTGCGCGCCCTGCTCAGCGGGGAGCAGGCCGCCCTCTTGCTGGATAGCGGCTTTGAGACGCTGCGCCGTGCCGTGCAGCTTCCTGCGCTGGCCGAGGACGTGCTGCGCCGCGCCGAGCGGGGCGATCTGACCGTGCGCACCGCGCTCACCCCCGACGCCGAGCGCCAGGTCGCACGGCTGGAGCGAGGGCTGGCGCGTCTGAGGGGGGCGATGGTCTTCGCCGGGACAGCCATCAGCGGGGCGGTGCTCTATGCGGCGGGCGAGCAGACCCTTGGGGCGATCGGGTTCGGGCTGGCGGGGCTGGCCCTGCTGCGCACGTTGATCGGCTGGCGCGAGCGCTGAGCGCCAGGGGCGTAGGGGCGCTGCGTCGAAGAGACTTCCGAAGTTTTGAAAACTTCGGAAGTCTGTCCGAGGGTACGGGGGATGGCGGGGAAGAGGCGTGTGTAGGAGTATGCGCATCCGCCGCTGCGCCGGCCGTCACTCCTCTTTGAGCAGTTCAGCCAGCGTCTCGCAGGCCGGGCAGGACTCGTCGGGGCGGACGAGTGCATAGCCCGCTTCGGGGCTGCCCTCGGCGAAGGCACTACCGTCCAGGCTGAACAAGATGAGCAGTCGCACCCGCGCGTCGCTCATCGCCCACCCTACGGCGTCCATCAGCCAGCGGGCTTGCTGGGCAGGCGTAGTGTTCTGCGCCCAGGCATAGTCGGGCGGGAGCGGCGAGAGTCCCTCCGGCGACAGATAGCCGAAGCGGGTGAAGCACAACGGCCTGGCTCCGTCGAAGGGGGCGGTGGCACGCTCAGTGACGCCCGGCAGGTAGTAGATCGGGTTGTCGCCGCGCGGATCACCCGTCGTGCTCACCGGCGACACCGCCCCCAGCGTGTACTGCACCCCGATGCAATCGGCCCAGCCCGCTGCGCCGAGCGCGGCCAACTGCTGCGCGTAGATGGCGTCGCTCTCGCCGGGGATGGCGGGATCGCCGTCGAGCGGGTGCAGCGCCCCGCTGATCACCAGCGTGTTCGGGTTGGCCATCTTGATCGCGCGGTAGGAGAGAGCCAGCACACGCAGGTAGTCTTCCGGGGTCATCAGCGCGTTCGGCTCGCGCCAGACCTCAATCGCGTCCGGGCCGTAGGCGGCCAGCCCGCCCATATACGTCGTGAACAGGGCCAGGTACTCGGCCCGGTCGAGGGCGGCGAACTCGTCCGCGTCGCCGCTGACGCTCAGCAGCACCTTGAAGCCGTTGCCCTGCACCTGGGCGATGGCGTCTCCCTGTGCGCCAGGAGTCGCCCCCACGCGGAAACGCACATCCAGCGCGATCCATTTCATGTGCATCCGCCCCGCCTGCAGCAGCGTGCGGCTCAGCGCGCCGGTGTGCACCCCAACGGCGAACTCCGTGTCCAGGTCGGCGGCGGCCAGGATCGCCGGGTCCACGGTGGGCAGCGCAGCCAGGTCGGGCAGGGCAGCGGTGGGTTTGGGCGTGGGCGAGGGCATAGCCAGCGGCAGGGACGCGCTCTCGGCTGCCGTCTCGGTCACGGTCGCCGGTGGGGTGGGCGTCGCGGGAGTCGGCATGTCGGTTGGCGCGACGATAGGCGCAGGTGTGGAAGTCTCTGTCGCCATCGCTGTCGCGGTTGCCGTCGGCTCCGGGAGAGTGATGGTGAGCGTCTCTGCGCCGATCAGAGTCTCGCCGAACCACGCTTCGACGGTCAGCGGGCCGGCCTGTTCCCAGGCTGTGAAGGTGAACGACTGGCCGGGCTGCCCTTCGCCGCGCGCGACGATTGTCTCGCCAGAGAGGACGCGCCATTCGAGCGCCAGCGGCTCCGCCTCCAACGGGCGGCCCAGGCGGTAGGCGAGCACGATAGCGTCCAAGCCGGGGGCGGCACCGTCGGCCAGCAGATCGCTGACGATCACCCCGCCCAGGCCGTGATCGGCAGCGCGGGCCAGGCGCGCGGCCAGCGCGCGGGCGTCGGTGATCCACATCGTGCGCAGCAGAACGCCCTGGGCATCGCGGTAGATGAGGGCCGGAGTCTGCGCCGCCTCGTCGAAGCGCCACTCCGCCGCGATGCCGGCGGGGTGAGCCAGGCTCGCGGCGACGGTCTGGCCGGGCGTGGCCTCGCCGGCTGGTTCCAGGGTCACGTTGCCCAGGTAGGCCAGCGCTGCGTCGAAGTCCAGCGGGGCCAGCGCCCCATCCGCCGTCTGCTCGACGCTGAGCGCGCTCAGGCCGAGCAACAGCCGGCTGCGGCTGACCTGGGTCGCAGCCCAGTCCAGCGCGCGATCTACGTCCGCGCCAGACGCATAGGCGGCGGGGTCGAGCGGCCCCTGCACGGCCAGCGCATCGGCGATGCCCCCCAGGGCGGCCAGGTCGTAGCCGCCGCTATCCCAGGCGTCCGCGCCCAGCGGCATCGGCATGGGGACGATGAGCGTCAGCGTCCGGCCTGCGCTGTGCAGCGTCGCAGCCAGCTCGCGGGCGAAGGCACTGTAAGCGTCATGCAGGTCGGGCGTCACGGCGCGGTAATCCACAGCGACTCCGGCGTGTCCGGGGTCAGCCAGGACAAAGGCGGCGATCTGCCGGACGTGCTCGGCGCGCAGCGCGGGATTCTCCAGGATGGCGCGCACGGTTGCCGTATCAATGGCAGCGGGGTCCACGAAGTTCTGGACGTAGGGCACCACGGCGTATCCCTGCCCGGTCGCGTAACCGGGGGCCAGCACGACATCGAGTGCGCCGGAGAGGGTGGGGCGCAG
>JAGPFT010000470.1 GCA_018056405.1 Anaerolineae bacterium | reverse complement strand
AATGTGGTAAAACGCCTCAATCTCGTGGCCGTTGGGCAGCCGGACGCGCTCCGCGCTGACGCGCAGCCAGGGGCGGCAATCCAGCAGCTCGCGCGCAGCGAGCGTCTGCCAGGGCTGAATCTCCGGCGTCATTGGCCCGCTCCCAGGCCCAGCCCGACAAGCTGCTCCGGGTCAACCCACGTCCCGCTGACGGCCATTTCCCAGTGCAGGTGCGCGCCCGCCGACCGCCCATTGAGGCCGCTGAGAGCGATCACGTCACCCTGGCGCACCCACTGGCCGGGCACGACCAGCAACTCCGACAGGTGGGCGTAGCCGCTGTAGATGCCCCAGCCGTGATCCACCAGCACATAGCCGCCGCGAATGGGCAGCGTGCTGGCGAGTATGACCCGCCCGCTGGCCACGGTGGTGACCGGCGTGCCGACGGGCATCCGGTAGTCCACGCCAGTATGCCGCCGCCAGGTCGCCTCGTTGTACAGCCGCCACGTACCGAAGGGTCCGATCTGCGGGGCGGTGCTCGCCAGGGCGAAGCCCTCGTCGGCCCAGTAGCGCTCCGGTGTGAAGCGGCTGAAGAGGTTGGACAGGCGGGCCATCTCCTCATCCTCGACCGAGCGCTCCAGCAGTGGCACCAGCGAGGCGGGGAGGTAGACATCGGCGCGGCCAAACTCGCCGTAGTTGACTTCGATGGTCTTGTCAATGCGCTCGGACGTGCCATCCAGGTAGCGCACCCACACCTGCAGCGGATACTGGCCGACCTCCTGCTCCATGTCAGCGGCGATCAGGCCGGTGAAGCCGTCCTTCTCGCTGTAGAAGGGGTGAACGCGCTCCTGGAACACAGCGCGCACATCGGCGATGTCCGCGCCCATCACGCGCACAATGCCCACGCTCCCCTGGCGAATCCATTGGAAATCGTAGGTGATGCTGACCGGGCCAGCCGCCTCCGGCCCCGCCGCAACGGGGAAGGGAGCAACCAGCAGCAAGCCAGTTATAGCGACCAGGAGGGTGAGCAGAGAAATGAGTCGAGCAGTCAAGAGTCGTCCTCGGTTCGTCTGGTCGGGCCGATTCCCCGCTCACGAGGGGATCAGCAGGCCGCGATGGTGCAGGATCAGCGCGGCCAGCAGCCGCGCCGTGTTGCAGGCGTCGTCCACGCCCCGGTGCGGCGTGCCCTCCGCCGGCAGGTTCAGCAGGGCCAGCGCGCCCGGCAGCCCGATCTCGCGGGGCAGCCCGTGCAGCAACGCAATCAGCGCCTTGACGTTCAGATGTGTCGGTCCGAACGGGTAGGGCACGCCCCGCGCGACACACTGCCTCTCGAACAGATGGCGGTCTTCGTCGCCATAGCTGGCCCAGGCGCGGTCGCCGGCCCCGTACTTGCGGCGCAGGATACGGCAGGCATGCTCAAAGGTCACGCCGCGTCCCACCCGCTCCGGCGTCAGCGTGGTCAGTTGCGTGCAGAACGGGCTGACCTGCGAGCGTTCGGGCCGGACGAGGATGCCTTCGCGGGCCAGGCGCTCGCCGCTGAGCACATCCAGCACGCACACGCCAATCTCGATGATCTCAGGCTCCTGGCCGGGGGGTGGCTCGCCCTCCCAGCAGGTAGCTTCGACATCTATGACGATAATGCGATCGGGTTTGGCGGCCACGCTCGCCCCTGCTCATGCGCTGGCTGTGCTGACGGGCAACACCATACCGCAAGACCGGCGCTGGGGTCAAGGGTGAGTTGGGCGCGGGTGCGTGCAAGACCTTCAGGGTGGGGCGCTCGCTCTGCTGCGCCCTGACCAGCCTCACCCCTGCTCGGCCCCCTGACGCGGGCCTCGCCGCCCCTTCTCCACGGCGTGGAGAGGGGGCAAGCAGAGCGCAGCGACGCTGGGGGTGAGGCCGTGGGCCGGCGTCAGAATCGCCGCTGACAACCTTTGCACGCACCCCTGCGCGCGCCCACCCGCCGGCCTGGCTATGGCTCCGCGTCTGGCGGCAGGAACTCGACCGTATCGAGAATTGCCTGCAGCGCCCCCCGCTGAGCGGCCAGCGCGTCGAACGGCTCGACGGCGGTGAAGAAGGCGTAGCTGCCCTGGTCCACGCGCAAGGCGGCGAACCAGCCGGTCGTGTCCGTCTCGTCGGCACAGCCCACAGCGGCGTAGTAAGTGCCGACACCCTCGTGCCCGCCAACGCTGAAAGTCATCTGCTCGTCCAGCCCCAGGTTGCACGAGGAGCCGACGAGCGAGCCGCGCAAAATCTGGATGCCATCCGCCCACAGGTTAAACGCGCCGTCGAAGTCCACCACATTGGGGAAGCCCCAGTACAGGTAGATATACCCCTGCACGCCGCCGGGCAGCGGCCCGAAGTAGATGGTCAGGGCGATGCTGCGCGTCTGTCCGTCGAAGGCGCTGAAGGGCACTTCCAGGTGCAGCGCATTCCAGCTCTCTGGCAGGGCGATGCTCACCGGCGGCGGCGTCCCCGGCAGCACGGCGGGTAGGCCGGCGGTGGGGGACACAGTGCTGCCGGGCACAGGCGTGGTGGCTGGCGCGCTGGCGGTGGGAATGGGCGTGCGCGTGGCTGCCGCCGCTGTGGGCGTCGCGCGGAACGGCGTGAAGGTCAGCATCGGCGTAGCGCGCCCTTCCTCCACCACCGGCACTGCTGTCAGATCGCCGCTCACGTCCATCTGTGCGGCGAGCACCCACCCTTGCCGGTCTTCCACCATCACGAGCAGGTAGACGCTGTTCGCCGTCTGGCCGAGCACGGGCAGCGCCTCGCGCTGGTAGACGTAGGTCAACGGCGTGGCGCTGCGGTCGGACGTTGGGAAGACGAACGCCCGCTCAACTGCAACCACTGCTATCACCGTTCCTGGCGGCGTGAGCGTGCGGCCCTGTGCCCCGGCGACTGTCGCTGGCGCGCCCACCACGAGTATCAGGCTGGCAAGCGCCGCCCACAGCCAGAGCTGGCGGCCCCACCGGGCGCACGGGCCGGAAGACGAATGAGCAGAGGGCATGGTGAGGCTCCTGGTGCATCAGCGTGGAGATGATTGTAGCGCGCCGAGTGCGCAAGGCCAACGGGCACAGCCTGGTGGAACGCCCCTCCCCCTAAACCCCCTCCTCGGCCAAGCCAGGGAGGGAGATGGGGCCACGTCCGGCGGTCCCAATCCCCCTCTCTAGAGCGTGTTATGCACTTTCAACCCCTATCCCCCAGCCCCTTTCCCCGCAAGCAGGGAAAGGGGAGCGATTTGCCTCTCCCCGCTGGCGGGGAGGGGCCACAGGG
>JAGPFT010000017.1 GCA_018056405.1 Anaerolineae bacterium | reverse complement strand
CTGCGCGCTCTGGGATGGACCGGTTGAGAAGCCCGCGGCGCGGGTTTACCTCACCCCTCAATCCCCTCTCCACACGCGGAGAGGGGACTGAGACAGCTACTTACTCCCCCTCTCCATATATGGAGAGGGGGCCGGGGGGTGAGGTCTGCAACCGATCTCTGCACCTGCCCCCAAATCCGAATGCACCCGTGCGATTTGAAGCGGAGGAAGGTAATCGCATCAAAAGACGCTGGGGCTGAGCGCTGGTGGACCTCACCCCCGCGTCAGCAGGCCGAGCGGGGATGAGGTCAATCAGGGCGCAGCGAAACAGCACCCGGTCTGAAGCCAGACTCCCAAAGTTTGCGCAAACTCCGGGAGTCTGTAGCTGCTTCCAGCAGAGCGCAAGGAAACCAGGGGAGGAGAGTGTGGACTTGCGGTCAAGGCCAGGGGTGGCAACCTCTGCAACTAGGCCCCTGCTGCGCGCCCGTCGAGGCCCAACTCCGCCGCGATCCCCTGCATGGCCTCAAGCACGAGGGGCACATGCTCTGCCCACAGGTCAACGCCGAGCGCCTGCGCGGCTTCGGCGATTTCCTCGCGTTGCACCGCAGCGGCAAAGCTGCGGTCCTTCCACTTCTTGCGCACCGAACTGATCTGCGTGACCTCGCGGATGTCCTTCGTGGGCCGCACGAGAGCCACTGCCGTTAAGAAGCCAGTCAGCTCATCCACCGCGACCAGCGCCTTCTCCATCGCGCTCTCCGGCTGGACGCCCGTCCGCTCGGAGGCATGCGCGGCGATGGCGCGGATGATCGCCTCGTCCACGCCCTGCTCGCGCAGCACGCGCATCCCGGTGAAGGGGTGCCCCTCAGCGGCGGTCATGTCGGGGTGGCGCTCGTAGTCGAAGTCATGCAGCAGCCCAACCACGCCCCACAAGTCCTCGTCTTCGCCAAAATGGCGGGCATAGGCGCGCATGGCCGCCTCGACCGCCAGCATATGGTGCCGCAGACTTTCCGACGCGGTCCACTCTGTCACCAGTTTCCAGGCCTCGTCGCGTTTCATACGGTCTCTTCTGCCTCCTGGATCACATAGTCGTAGTGAATCTGGGCTGTGTGGCGCAGCGTGGCCGCCGCCCCGCAATACTTGTCGCGCGAAAGCTCAATCGCTCGCTCCAGAGCTTGCGCGTCTACCCCGCGCCCCGTGACCACGAACTTCACCCAGATTTCCGTGTACACACGCGGGTGCTCGTCGGCGCGCACGCCTTCCACCTGCACCTCAAAGCCCGTCACGTCCTGCTGCTTTTTGCGCAGGATGCTGATCACATCCATCCCTGTGCAGCCGCCCAACGCCGTCAGCAGCAACTCCATCGGGCTGACACCGGCATTGTGCCCGCCGGCCACCTTCGCTGCATCGAGCGGGATGCTGTACCCATTGTCGCTGTAGCCGGTGAAGATCAAATCTTCGCGCCACACGACGCGGCTGCCCTTCTTCTGACCCATCGAGGAGACTCCTCCCTGCCTGTGCCTTGTCCAAACACAATTGTAGGCCAAGTGCGCGAATTAGGCACCTGCTCTAGAGTAAGATGCAGCCTGTCGCCAGAAGTCGCGCGCAACCTGGGCCTGGGGCGCGCATCAAACCAGGTGAAGAGTGTGTGCGGCAGCATTGACAGCAGGGGTGTGTGCAGAGATCGTCAGCGACCTGCCTGACACCAAGCGAGGTGAGTCCCGTAGGGGCGCAGCAGAGCAGCGCCCCTACCTGACAGGCTTTGCACGCACCTAACAGCAGGCTCTTCTTGGGATTGAGAGACCGTTTGAGAAGTCTTTCTAACCCCTATCCCCCGGCCCCCTTTCCCCGCAAGCGGAGAAAGGGGGAGCAAGCTCAAGTCCCTCCCTGCTGGCGGGGAGGGATTTAGGGTGGGGTTGTCCTTCTTCTCAAATGGCCTCTGAGTCCGCCCTGCGTTATGATTGGCAACAGACTCCCTGGCAGGGGCCAGCCCAATCCAGACAGACTCAGCCGAAGAATGCTTATGCCACACTCACCCCACGACGAACTGGTCGCGCGCCTGCAAGCAGGAGACCAGTCAGCCTACGCGCAGTTGGTCGAGGAAAATGCCGGTAAAATCTACCGGCTCGCCCTGCGCATGATGGGCAACGAGACGGACGCCGAAGACGTGCTGCAAGAAACGTTCCTGAGTGCATTCCGCTCCATTGACCGTTTCGAGGCCCGTTCCAGCTTAAGCACCTGGCTGTACCGCATCGCCAGCAACGCCGCCCTCATGCGGCTGCGGCGCAAAGAGCCAGAGCAAGTCTCAGTGGACGAGCCGCTGGAGCGCGACGATGGCGAGACGATCCCCCGCCAGTTCTTTGACTTCTGCTGCCTGCCCGAAGACGATCTGCTGCGCGAAGAGGCCCGTGTCGAAATGATGCGCGCCGTCGAGGAATTGCCCCCCACCCTGCGCAGCGTCTTCGTCCTGCGCGACATCGAAGGGCTGTCTACCGAAGAGACCGCCGAAGCCCTCGATCTCTCCATCTCGGCGGTCAAGAGCCGCCTGATGCGCGCCCGCCTCAAGCTGCGCGAGCAATTGAGCGCTTACTTCTCGCAGGGTCCGTTTATCTCCGAAACGGAGTAAGACCATGAGCGCCTCGCACCAACCACACGAGCACGACCAGGACGCCTGCCGCCGCTACCTGAGCAGCCTGTCAGAATACGCTGACGGCACACTCAGCGATGAGCTTTGCCAGGAGCTTGAAGCGCACATGGCGACCTGTGAGAACTGCCGCATTGTGGTCAACACGTTCACCAAGACCATCTCGCTCTACCATCAGATTCCCGCGCCGGAAATGCCCAGCGCCGTCAAGGAGCGGCTTTACAAGGTGCTGCACCTCGAAGCGTATGTTCCCCCCAGGCCAGACGCGCCCCATCAGCCCGGCCAGTGAGCGTTCCCGCAGCGCGCCCTGGCTGCTCGTGACAGTCCGGGATGCAACCTTTCACCAGGTTGTGCATCCAAAGAAGCGTGATGTTTTGTCGGATGCTTGCGAGAATGACCGGGCGGAATAGCCGCGAGGACGTATGGCTAAAGAACGCGAAACCACCAGCAAGAAGCAAAAGCGCGTCGTCATTTTCACCACGCCGACCTGCTCGCACTGTAACCACGCCAAGCGCTACCTGCGCGAGCGCGGCGTTCGCTTCCGCGACGTAGATGTCAGCCGCGACCCGGTCGCCGCGCGCGACATGGTGCGCCGCAGCGGGCAGCAGGGAGTGCCGGTCATTGACATCGGCGGCAAAATCGTCGTCGGCTTCAATAAGCCCGAAGTGGATCGCCTGCTGGGGCTGAACTGACGGCAGGTCAGTATCACCTCGCCACGCCCCAGAAAACAATCGCCGCTGGTCAGCGGCGATTCGCTTTCTATCAAGCGCCAGGGCGCGCAGGTGCCCTCCTGGAACCAGAGGGGAAAGGGACGTGCGAGCCTACGGCTTGTACGGCTCAACCGGCAGCCCGGCTTTCAGCCACGCCTGGACGCCCCCCTCCACATTATACACCTGGCTGTAACCCAGCCGGATCAGTGTCTCAGCCGCAACCCGGCTGCGGCTGCCGCTGTTGCAGATCACATACACCGGCCTATCTTGGGCCAGTTCTTTGGGCGCGCGCTGCTCGAACTGCCCCAACGAGATCAGCCTGGCCCCGCTGGGAAGACCGGTCGCAGCAGCCTCGTCCGGCTCGCGCACGTCCACAAACTGCGCACCTTCACTCACGCCCAACTGCTCGTAGGCAGCCTGCACGCTCAATGTCACATAAGTGATCGGCCTGGCCGGATTCTGCACAGAACCGGCTTCCGCCCTGGTAGCGGTTGGCATTGGCGCGGGATTGTCGTTGTCCGAGCCGCCGCAGCCGGCCAGTCCCAACAGCAGAACCATTGCCAGCGTGGTCCACAGCACCCATCGTGTCCGCATAGAGTGATCGCTCCTCCAAGATTCAGGAATACGCTGCTGCCCGTTTCTCGACAAGCCGGCCGGCTATGGCTGAGAGGCCGTCTGAGAAGCCTCATACCTGCCTCTTCCCCCCATCCCCGGCCCTTTCCCCACGAGGGGGGAAGGGAGAAAAGCGCGCACTCCAGGCCCCTCCCTCCTTGTAGGGGAGGGGTTTGGGGTGAGGGAAAAAACAACTTCTCAAATGACCTCTGGGCCTGCACAGCGTCCGGCGAAGAATCGCGGCCAACCCCGACGATTATAGCACGGAGGAATGGCGAGCAGACACGGTAGCGATATTCCTTCCGGCTGCAATCCGGCACTGCCGGGCCGCCGACCCCTGACAACCGAACACCAGCAACCAGTAACCAACAACCACTCGCGGCGGGTCCATGAGCAAGTTGTTGGACAATCGTCAGAACGCCCCTATCCCCCGGTCCCTTCCCCTGGCAAAGCCAGGGGAAGGGGAGAACCACCTGCCAGATCATCCCCTCTCTAGCTCGGCTGGAGGGGGATTGAGGGGGGAGGCCCCTAGCGAGCATCCCCCCTCGCAATAAGTCGTTCGTGGACCCGTTCGCCGCTTGGGTGTGTGCAAAGGTTGTCAGTGATACGTGTGACGCTGGCAGTAGCCTCACCCCCAGCCTCGCTACGCTCGGCTTGCTCCCTCTCCACGTCGCGGAGAGGGGGCAGCGAGGCTCGCGTCAGAGAGCCGAGCGGGGGTGAGGCTAAGGAGCGCGACCCTGTTGCCTAACAGGTTTTGCACGCACGCCGCCGCTCGCCTTTTTTGCACGCCCCTCGTAACCATGCTAGACTCGCGTCGGATTGTAGTTTCCCTCAGACTCGGATGGCAATGCAGCCCGATGGCCGAAAAAATCCTTGTCGTTGACGACGATATTGAGAGCCTCAAGCTCATCGGCTTGATGCTCCAGCGTCAGGGCTACACGGTAGTCACGGCCAACACCGGCCAGCAAGCGCTGGATCGCGCGCTGTCCGACCGGCCCGACCTGATCATCCTGGACATCATGATGCCAACGATGGACGGCTATGAAGTCTGCCGGCGGCTGCGCCACGACTCCCTCACCCAGCGCATCCCCATCATTATGTTCACCGCCAAGACGCTGGTGGACGACAAAGTGGCCGGATTCGAGGCCGGCGCGGACGACTACCTGACCAAGCCCACGCATCCCGCCGAGTTGGTCTCGCGCGTCAAAGCCCTGCTCGCGCGTTCCACCCAGCAGCGCATCCCGGCAGATCGCGCGTTGGTCTGGGGCTTCCTGGGCGCTAAAGGCGGCGTTGGCACGACAACGCTCGCCACCAATGTCGCCGCAGTGCTGGCCAAGAACACGCCGACAGCTCTGGCCGATTTCCGCCTGGGTCAGGGGACGTTGGGGCTTTCACTGGGCTTCGCCCGCTCCACTGGCATGGCTAACCTGCTCGCCCGTCCCTCCAACGAAATCACGGCGCAGACCGTCGAGCGAGAAATGGTCACCCATGCCAGCGGGCTGCGCCTCTTGCTCTCGTCGGGGCGGCCCAAAGAGACGCTGCTCAATGTCTCGCCGGAGACTCTGGCGGCAGTGGTGCGTCATCTGCGCACACTCCAGCGCGTGGTCGTGCTCGATCTTGGCGCGGGCCTCAACCGTCTCACCGCGCGATTGCTACCAGATATGGATCAGCTTACGCTGGTGGTCGAGCCGAACCGCGTCGCCCTCACCCTGGCCCGCGACATGATCGGCGAGATGCAGCAGATCGGCCTGGCCCGCAACCGGATCAGTGTGGTCATGGTCAACCACGCCCAGACCAGCGTTCAGGTGCCCTGGCAGGAAGCCGAGCAACTGTTGAGCCACGAGATGACAGCTATCATCTCCCCTGTCCCTGAGCTGGTTTTCCAGGCGGCGGAAGCAGGGCTGCCCATTGTGCTCTTCCAGCCCAACTCCATCGTCGCCAGCCAGTTTAGCAAGCTGGCCGAGGAGGTCGCTGGTCGTCACAGCGCATGACTATCGGACACGGCGCTTTGGCAACATCGGCCACACCCGGCGCTGCCACCGGCGCGCAGCTTCCCATAGACCTAATGTACTTCATTCAGCCGTCAGCGTCCTTGTGGTGGAGCGACGCATGACCTCACCTTCGCTCGAAGCCGCCCTGCAGCTCCTGCGCCACGCGCGCTATCTCGTCGCCCTGACTGGGGCGGGCATCAGCACGCGCTCCGGCATCCCCGATTTCCGCAGCCCTCACTCCGGCCTGTGGCAACAGGCGAACCCGGAAGAAGTCGCCAGCCTGCACGGGTTCCGCCGCCACCCGGAGCAATTCTACACCTGGGTTCAGCCGTTGGCGCGCACCATCCTGGATGCCGCCCCCAATCCGGCGCATCTGGCCCTGGCCCGCATGGAGCAAGCTGGCCGGCTCAGGAGCATCATCACGCAGAACATTGACATGCTGCATGAGCGCGCCGGCTCCCAAACCGTCCACGAGGTTCACGGCCATCTGCGCGAGATGACATGCATCCACTGCTTCACCGTCTTCCCGGCTGCGCCGTACATCCAAGCCTTCGCCGCCTCAGGGACGATTCCCCACTGCCCGCGCTGCGGTCATGTGCTCAAGCCCAATGTCATCCTGCTGGGCGAGCAGCTTCCCGCCCGCACTCTGCACGCCGCCCGCAACGAAGCACGGCGCTGCGATGTGTTGCTGGTGATCGGTTCCTCACTCGCAATGCACCCCGCCGGCGAGCTACCCGTACTGGCGCATCGCGCGGGGGCGGCGCTGGTATTCGTCAACCTGCGCGAGACAGCGCTCGACTCCCTGGCCGATAGCGTGATCCGCGCGGATGTCGTGGATGTGCTCCCCCAGCTTGCCGATGCCCTGGAAAGTGAGACATAGCATGGGGCCAAGCGCCGCACCCGGCACAGCACCGGAAACCGTCAGCCGTGCCATGTACGAGCAGCTTCAGCGGCGCTACGAGCGCCTGATGGAGATCAGCCGCCACTCAACTCGACGCTCGACCTGGGCGCGTTGCTGCGCCGCATCATTGACGCGGCACGCGAACTGACCGACACAGAAGAAGCGTCCATCCTGCTCATGGACCCCGCGACCGGCGAATTGCGGTTTGAGGCCGCCAGCAACCTGTCCCGCGCTGAGATGGAGGCGATTCCCGTGCCCATGCAGGGCAGCCTGGCCAGGTAGATCGCCACGCACGGCGAACCGGTGCTTGTCCGCGATACCAAGAGCGACGCGCGCTGGTTTCCGCGCGTGGATCAGACCACACGGTTCAGCACGCGCAACCTGCTCGCCGTGCCCATGAACCTGCACAACCGGCCCATCGGCGTGCTGGAGGCGATCAACAAGCGCGGCGACCAGCCCTGGTCCGGCGACGACCGCGACATCCTGGCTGCGCTGGCCGACCAGGCTGCCATCGCCGTCCAGAACGCACGCCTGTTTCAGCAGAGCGACTTCATCGCCGAGATGGTGCACGAGCTGCGCACGCCGCTCGCCGCGCTCCGCGCCAGTGCGTCGCTGCTGACGCGCCCCGCCCTGCCGCCGGACGCCTTGCAGGAAATCGTCCGCACATTGCAACAAGAGACTGAGCGGCTGACCGCCCTGACCACTGACTTCCTCGACCTGGCTCGTCTGGAATCGGGGCGCACACGCCTGGAAATGACCCGCTTCGACGTGCGCGCTCTGCTGGAGGAGTGCGCGAGCCTCATCGCCCCCAAAGCGAACGAGCGCGGCATCAGCCTCACCGTTCGGCCCGGCACACAGCAGGCGCACGCCGACCGCGACCGCATCAAGCAGGTGCTGCTCAACTTGCTCACCAATGCCGTCAAGTACAATGTCGAGGAGGGATCGATCACGGTTGCGCTGGACGTGACGCCCGCCAGCCAAACCGGGATGGGGCAGCCAGAGGAACAGATCGTGATCAGCGTGGCGGACACCGGCCCCGGCGTCAGCGTCGAGGATCAGCCGCACATCTTCGACAAGCTCTACCGGGCGTCCGCTGTCGCCGGGCAAGTGGCCGGCACGGGACTCGGCCTGTCCATCGCCCAGCGCATCGTCGAGGCGCACGGTGGCGCTCTGTGGTTCGAGAGCACGCCTGGCGCGGGCACCACCTTCTACTTCACCCTGCCTTTGGCCGCTTCCCCGCCATGAAACCAGCCCAGCGCACAGCGGGCAATAGCTGGAGTATCTTCGGTAGGGGCGCTGCTCTGTGTCACACGACGGAGGGTTATGCGACGAAATCCGGCCATAAGGTTTTACTCCCTGGCGGTGACGACACCTGGAACTGCCCATCACCCTCGTCTCGGAACGTGACCAGGCGGGCGCGCATGTCCGCGCCAGAAGCCGTTTGAAAGCCTCACCCCCCGGCCCCCTCTCCACGTGGTGGAGAGGGGAAGTCATGGTGTGGTTACGTCCCCTCTCCGCGTGTGGAGAGGGGATGGAGGGGTGAGGTAAAGCCGCACGTCTCCCGTGTCGGGTTGGTATAACCCTACGTCGTGTGACACTCTGCTGCGCCCTGCGTCTGATATAGACTTCCACGCAACGCCCCTTCTCCTGACCCCCTCCCCGGTCTGTACAAAAGCCAGGGAGGGGGAAAACTCCGCGCCGGCGAGCAAAGTCCCCCTCTCTAGCTCTGCTGGAGAGGGGGATTGAGGGGGAGAGGCGTGTGCAGACCGCCCCAGAGTTGGTACCCTGGGGCGCTGCTCTGCTGTACCCGACTTCTAGGGCGTCAGCAGCACCTTGAGCGTGCCCGGCTGAGCCGCCCGCGCAAAGGCGTCCAACGCTTGCGCCAAGGGGTAGCGCACTTCGATCAGCGGCAGCACGTCCACCAGGCGACGCTCCAGCAAGTGCAGCGCCGCGCCGAACGGCCCGCAGCGGCTACCCACTAACTTGACCTCATTGACCACCAGGGGAGCCAGGTCAACCGTCGCCGGGCCGGCGTAGGTACTCTTGAGCACAAGGGTGCCCCGCGCACGCACCAGGCGCAGCGCGTCGCGCAGACCCTCCGGCGTCCCCGTGCAATCTACCACTACATCCGCTTCGCCGTCGCGCAGATCGCTGCGCCGGACAGCTTGCAGCCCCCATCCGGCGAGCATCCTCGCCTGGCGCTCGTGGCGCACGACCACCGCCAGGTCGCAGCCCAGCAGCCCCAACACCTGGGCCATGAGCAGCCCCAGCTTGCCCGCGCCCAACAACACCACGCGCTCGCTGGGCCGGATGTGCGCGTTATCGAGCACCTGGCACGCCGCCGCCAGCGGCTCGGTGAAGACCGCTTCCTCGTCGGCGACGTTCTGCGGGACGCGGTGCAGGTTGGCGACGGGCAGCCGGAACAGGTCGGCGAATGCTCCCTCATAGTTCGCAATGCCCAACGCGCGCCGGTTGCGGCAGTGATTGGGCACGCCGCGCTTGCACCAGTCGCACGCCCCGCAGCCCACATTGATCTCGCCCACGACGCGCGCGCCCAGCCAGTCGCGCGGCCCGACGACCACCTCGCCCACAAATTCGTGCCCCAGCGTACCGCGAAACTCCTGGTAGCCGCGCACCAGCTCTAGGTCTGTATTGCAGATTCCGCCCAGCCGCAGCCGGATCAATGCCTCGTCCGGCCCGGCGACGGGCGGCTCGCGCTCAATCACCTGGAGCCTGTCTTCGTACACCACCGCCCTGATCGTGTCCGCCATCAGCATCTCCTTGCCACACAAAGCCTCTATCCAGCCACTCTACTCCCAGCCCGTCCAGGTGAAGCGGCGCTCCGTCACCACAGCCCCCTGCGGGTAGTACAGGCCATCCGCGCCCAGTCGTACCACCGCCACCTGCCAGGCGAACACGTGCGCCTGCCCATCAAGGGGCAGATAGCTGGCGGGCACATCGAGCGACAACTGGCGCGTGGCACCGGCGAAGACCGCGCCTGTCGTCTCGTCGCGGACAGTCACCAGATAGGTATCTTCAGGTTGGAGCACTCCCACCGAGGCCCACACCAACCGCACCGCGCCTGATACCGTTTCCTCGCTGGCAGGCGCGATGGGCAGCGGCGCGCGGTAGGTAGGCGTGGGGGTAGGCGTCTCGCTGCCGGTAAAAGTCGGCGTAGCTGTCGGCGTAGGCGTCGGCGCGGGCACGTTGATCTGCTGGCCCGCGCTCAATACCACCGGGCGCAGACAGCAGCAGTTCGGCGACTCCCAGGTGCACGCCCCGCAGTCAATGCCATTGGGCAGCGGGTTAAGCTCGCAAATCTGGCGCAGCGAGCTATCGTGAAGAATGGCGATACTGCTCAGCGTGTCGCCCGTCTCAATCACATACGTTTTGATGGCAAAGCTCGGCGCGGCGTCCAGCGTCACCCTGGGTGGGGCGCTGGTCGCCACCGCCGTCTGCGTCAGGTCCGCCCCCACCTGGGTCGGTGTCGCTGTCGGGCGCGGGATCAGAATCGTGCTGCCCGGCCCCGGCAGGATTGTGCAGTCGGCCATGCCATTCAGCCGCTCGATGGCGACCTTCACATCAGGATGGACGTGCCCGTACTGGTAGGCGATCCCCAGGCAGGTGTCTCCGCTGCGGATCACATGCTCATACGGGCCGGGCGTTGCCGTCGGTGAGGGAGTCGCGGAGGGCGGCGGAGGGGGCGGACTGTTGGTCGGGGTGATCGTCGGGGGCACCGTCCGCGAGGGTGTGACTGTCGGGCCGCCGGGGGTCTGCGTGGGCGCTGCCTGCGCGATCTCCACGCCGGACGGAGACAGCTCAGGAGGGGTAAGACTGGGCGGCGTGCTCTCGTCCTGCCCGCCACAGGCCGCCAATGCCAGGGTGACGATCCCGCTCAGGGCCATGATAAGCCAGACACGATGCGTCATGAAGGCCATCCTTCCACGGTTGGCTCATCCCCCCTCGGTCGAAGTCTCTTCACCGGCTGTCCCATGTGAAACGGCGCGGCGCGGAAGCATGGCGCTCCCTGACAACCGCTCCCCATTCATCAAGTTCCCCCACTGCAACATGCCATTCGAACGTGTGGCGGTTGCGGTCGCTGGGCTGCCAGCCTCCCGGCAGAATGTAGCTCGTCTCCACGACCATTGCCGTGTACTCTTGGCCGGTGTCCAGGTCGCGCACGCGCACGATGTACCGCTCCTGCGCATCAAGAGTTCCTGTGCTACCCCAGCGCAGCGTCACAAGCTGATCAGCGGCAAACCGCGCACCATCTTCCGGCCCCAGGGCATAAGGCGCGTTGAACGTCGGTGTCGGCGAGGGGGTGGGCGTCAGCGTGCCATTGGGAGTCGGGCTGAGCGTTGGCGTAGGCAGCGGCACAGGCACGCGCACCCGTTGCCCTACGTAGAGTATCACCGCACAGGTCGGCCCGCCGGTTGGATCGCCGAAATCGCACTGCAGGAACTGAATCTCCGGGTTGATCTGCGAGAGCGTCTCGATGGTCGTGTCGTACAGGACAGCAACGCCCAGAATTGTCTGGTCGGGTTCGACGACATGCCAGGCCTGGCCAGGGCGTAGCGTCGGCTCGATGTTTTCGTACTTGGCCAGCGCATCGGGCGTGCCAAAGGCATTGACGCGCAGCGTCGGCGACGCCTCCTGGCCCTGGGTCTCCGGCTCACCCTCCTGCGCCGTCGCCGTCAATTCCTGCCCTGGCGCTGGCGTTGGCGTCGGCCAGGGAATCTCCAGCGTTTGCCCAAGCTGAAGCTCCTGGGGATTCTTCATGCCGTTGATCTCAAGGATCACGTCCACGATGGCCAGTTCGCGGTGCCCGCAGCGGTAAGCCATGCCCAGAACGGTGTCGCCCTCCCCCGCCGTCTGGTAGCACGGCGTGATCGTTGGCGTAGGCGTGGCAGTGGGCGGCATGGGCGTCACAGTGGGCAGCGCCATCATCACGTCGCGCGTGGGCGTAGGCGTCAGAAAGCGCGGCGTGGAGGTCGGCGGCGCTGTCGGCGCGGCGATTCCCTCAGTGCGCGGCTCCTCCCTGTTTCCTCCCCCGCCGAGCCAGCGTGCCACTGCCAGACCGAGCATCATACCCAGCAGCAAGAGTGTGACAATCCCCGCCACGAGCAACAGACGCCCTGTGCGCCCGCTCAAGTCGCCGGCATACAGATCATCGTCCCCCGCGCCCGGATCGTAGCGCGAGGCCATCCCTCGTTGGCGGGAAGCCTTCGCTTCCGGCACGGGCACCGCCAGAGGCTCGCCAGTCAATGCCGCGCCGCAGATGGCACAGGTACGCGCCGAAACAGGCTGAATCGCCCCGCATAGAGGGCACTTCTGCGAAGGCGCTGCTACAGGCATGGGCCAGCCGGGTTTGCTCTCACCATAGTCGCTCTCGTCAGATGTCAGGCTCAGGCACAGCGTCGCCGCCATGCCCGGCGAGCGCGATTATACCAGGCACAGGGCGCTTAGCCAGCCCACCGCGCGCAGGCGCGCAGGGCAATCGCATCCATCGTGCGCAGTGCTTTACCTCACCCCCTCCTCGCTACGCTCGGCTTGCCCCCTCTCCATCATGGAGAAGGGGCAACGAGGCGCGCCAGCGCCGAGCGAGGGTGAGGTGAACCGGGGCGCAGCAGAGCAGCGCCCCCGTAGAGGCGTAGCGCCATACGCCCCTACACGCTGGGGCAGGACAACGCTCCCTTACGGCCCGACAGGTTTTGCACCCGCTGCGCCCTGAGCGGATTTTCTCGCTTTGGGCGTTTTTTGTGTTACCATTCACCGTTGCAGACGCACCAGCCCGCACACAGAAAGGTCCCCAGACGATGCGCGTGGTCATCAACGAAGCGCAGATCAATCGCAACCGCAAAATCTCCCACCTCCTGTTCTTCATCAGCTTGGGTGGCATGATTTTGGGGTTCTTCTTCACCTGGACTGCCGATCCGACATCGGGGGTGAGCCAGCTAAGCTGCTTCTTCCTGCCCATCCTGCTCCTGCTCACCCTGACCTCGGTACGCATGGCTAACGTGTGGATTCGCGAGCCGCGCCCAGTGGATGTCCTCAACAGCAGTCTGAAGGGCCTGGGGCCGAAGTACACCATCTTCCACCACCTGCTCCCCGCCCCGCATGTCCTGATCGGCCCGGAGGGAGTCTTCACCCTCACCGTCGTCTGGCAGGACAAGGCGTACCGCGTCAAGGGCAAGAAGTGGTACGGTGACGAGGGGTTTCTGCGCAAGCTGAACGGCTACCTGCGCCAGGACTTGATCGGCAATCCCTTCAACGATGCTACGCTGCACGCCCAGCAAGTGCAACGCCTGATCAACAAGATCGCGCCCGACGCCGAGATCGCGGTGCAGCCCCTCGTCGTGTTCATCCATCCTAATGCCAGCTTCGAGCAGGAAGACCCGCTCTATCCCGTGCTCTACGCCGACTCCAAGAAGAAGCCATCGCTGCGCCAGTACCTGCGCGAGTTGCCGGCGAACCCTGCAAACACGCTGCGGCCTGAACACCTCGATGCCATTGACCGCATGTACGGCTTGATGACCCGCCAGGAGATCGCTGAATTCACCGGCGAAACGTTCGATCTGGCCGGCGATGACTTCGCGCCCGACCAGGATGATGAGGGGGCCGAGAGCGAAGATATGCTCGAAGCCCAGGGCACACGCGGCACCGTGTTCCTGGCCCAGAGAGGGCAGATGTACTACTTCGGGGCAACGACCGGCTCCGTCGAGAAATCGCTCAGCGCGCTGGAAGCAGACGGCAAGGAAGCGGTCGAGTTGGTGCACGCCTTCGAGACCGCCGACGCTTTCGCCGTGCGCGATGCGCTCCAGCACAAGTACGACCGCAAGCGCCAGAAGGAGAACTGGTTCGGCCTGAGCAAGAAAGACGTGGCCTGGATCAAAGCGCGGCGTGGCAGTTGATAGAGAGAGCCGGGTCGTGAGTCGTGAGTCATGAGCTTGGAGTCTTGAGCCGGCAGAGTGGCGCGTGCGCCAGACTCAGGACTCCAGACTCCAAACTCATACCCCCTTACAGGCAGGCGAAAACCGGTTCCTTCATGAGAGCACACCGCGAAGACGCATCCATCAAGCGCCCGCACACTCACTCCCTCGCCCTGCTGACGGCGCTGCTGGCTGCCACCTTCCTGCTACGCATTATGCAGCTTGGCGAGGTGCCCCTGCGTGGCGACGAAGCCTTCGCCGTGCGCTACTGGGCGGATGATCCGGCCACCGTCGTGCGTGATCTCGCCCAGTGGGAGCCGCACCCGCTGGGGACGTTTCTTAGCTTCTGGGTGTGGAAGTCCGCCGCTGGCAGCAGCGAGTTCGCCATGCGCGCGCTGTCTCTGCTGGGCGGCTGGCTGGGCGTGGCGGCGACGGGGGCATTGGCCCGCAGCCTGCTGCACAGCCGTCGCGCCGCACTGGTTGCGCTGGCCCTGGCCGCTGTGCATCCCTCCCTCATCTGGCACGCCCAGGACGCGCGCAACTACGCGCTGTGGTTCGGCGCGAGCAGCCGGGCGATGGGGTTGTTCCTACGTGCAACGGCCCGCAATCGGCGGCGCGACTGGGCGCTCTATCTGATCGCCGAGACTGGCTTGCGGTACTTCTTCTTTCTCGAAGCGTTCCTGCTCGG
>JAGPFT010000469.1 GCA_018056405.1 Anaerolineae bacterium | reverse complement strand
TCCTGTGGGTATACCCCTACAGCGGGTGACACGCTGCTGCGCCCTGGTTGACCTCACCCCCGGCCTCGCTGCGCTCGGCTTGCCCCCTCTCCAACGTGGAGAGGGGGCAGCGAGGCCCGCGTCAGCGAGCCGAGCGGGGGTGAGGTCCGTAGGGGCGTATGGCCATACGCCCCTACAGAGGCATTTCGCCAACAGTATCGCTTGCAGGGAAAGGGGCCGGGGGATAGGGGTTAAAAGTGCATACCACGCCGCCTACTCAATCTTCTCCACGTCCCACACGCCGGTGCGCAGGAAATGGTCAATCGAGCGCGCCGCTTTGCGCCCGTGCCCCATGGCCAGGATGACCGTCGCCGCGCCGATGGCGATGTCCCCGCCGGCGAACACACCGCGCTTAGAGGTGCGCATCGTCTCCAGGTTGGTCTTGATCGTGCCATGCCGCGCGTCCACTTCCAGCCCTGTTGTTGTCTTGGGCACGAGCGGGTTGGGGCCGTTGCCGATGGCGACGACGACCGTATCCACGTCAAGGGTGAACTGCGAGCCTTCGACCGGCACCGGGCGACGGCGACCGGAAGCGTCCGGTTCGCCCAGTTCCATGCGGATGCACTCCATCTGGCAGACGCGCCCGCTCTCGTCGCCGATGTAGCGCACCGGGTTGTGCAGCAGCTTGAAGATGATGCCCTCGTCTTTGGCGTGGTGAATCTCCTCGACGCGGGCGGGCATCTCCGCCTCGGAGCGGCGGTAGATCAGGTACACTTCCTTTGCGCCGAGGCGGGCCGCCGTGCGCGCCACGTCCATGGCCACGTTGCCGCCGCCGATCACGGCCACCCGCTCGCTGACGGCGATGGGCGTGTCGCAGCAGGGGAACTCGTAGGCGCGCATCAGGTTGCAGCGCGTCAGGTACTCGTTGGCCGAATACACGCCGCACAGGTTCTCGCCGGGCAGGTTCATGAACCAGGGCAGCCCCGCCCCCGTGCCCAGAAAAACCGCGTCGTGCCGCGCCAAAAGCTCGTCCACTGTCTCGATCTGGCCGATGATGTAGTTGTACTCGATGTTCACGCCCATGCGCTGGACGACTTCCACCTCGGCGTTGACGATGGACTTAGGCAGGCGAAACTCCGGGATGCCGTACATCAGCACGCCGCCAGGAGCGTGCAGCGCTTCGTAGATGGTCACATCGTGCCCCAGGCGGCGCAGGTCAATGGCCGCCGTCAGCCCGGCGGGGCCACTGCCCACCACGCCGACGCTCTTGCCGGTGGGCGCGCCGATGGGCGGCGGCTCGACCAGCCCGTGCTCGCGCTCCCAGTCGGCAACGAAGCGCTCCAGGCGGCCAATGGCCACCGGATCGCCCTTCTTACCCAGCACGCACAGCGCCTCGCACTGCGCTTCCTGCGGGCAGACGCGCCCACAGATGGCCGGGAGCATGTTCGTCTCCTTGACCTTGCGCACGGCGCTCTCGAAGTCGCCCTGGGCGACGAGCGCCACGAAGCCAGGGATGTCAATCCCCACCGGGCAGCCCTCGACACAGGCAGGCTTCTTGCAGGCCAGGCAGCGATTGGCCTCGACGACAGCCACCACTTGGGGCAGCCCGTAGGGGACTTCGCGGAAGTTGGTACGGCGCGCGTCGGGTGCCTGCTCTGGCATCTCCTGGCGCGGAATCTGCATGCGGTCTTTCGGCTTGAGGGAGCGCAGCCGCTCGATCTCGTGAGGGTCCAGTTGGTCGCTCATCAGCACTACCTTGTCAGCCCTTCTGCCAGCCTTATGAAGGATTCGTCTGGGCCAGGGTCTCGGCCCGGCAACGCTCTTGCATACGCTGGTAGGCGAGCCGTTCCTGCTGCTTGTAGAATGCTTGGCGCTTCATCAATTCGTCGAAATCCACCTGGTGCCCGTCGAAGTCCGGCCCATCCACGCAGGCAAACTTCATCTCGCTGCCCACCGTCACCCGGCAGCCGCCGCACATGCCCGTGCCGTCTACCATGATCGGGTTGAGACTGACCATGGTGGGGATGCCCTGCTCTTTGGTCAGCAGGCTGACGTACTTCATCATCGGCACCGGGCCGACAGCGAAGACGAAATCGGGCTTGCCGCGCCGGGCGATGAGATCAGTCAGGGCATGGGTGACGAATCCCTTCAGTCCATACGAGCCGTCGTCGGTGCAGACGATTACCTCGTCTGAGGCGCGGCGCATCTCCTCTTCCATGATCAGCAGCGACCGGGTGCGCGCGCCCAGGATGGCGATCACCGTGTTGCCAGCCGCCTTGAGCGCCTGAGCGATAGGGTGCGCCGGGGCGATGCCGATCCCGCCGCCAATGATCACCGCCGTGCCCCAGCAGGCGATGTGCGTGGGCGCGCCCAGCGGACCGACCACATCGCGCAGGCAGTCACCGGGCTTGAACGTCGCCATCTGCGCGGTGGTCTTGCCGACCGTCTGGACGACGAGAGTGATCGTGCCGCGCACGAGGTCGGCGTCGGCGATGGTCAGTGGAATGCGCTCGCCGTGCTCGTCAAGGCGCACGATCACGAACTGCCCGGCCTTGCGCCGCTGAGCGATCTTGGGGGCGACGATCACGTAGCGATTGACGCTCTCGGCGATCACCGTGTTTTCCAGAATCTCGTTCACCTGCTTCGCTCCGTGTTCCGCCTGCGCGCGAACGATACCGGGCTGATGGGGCATTTTCGGCGGTGTGGCTCCCATCCTCATACTACGGAGTTGCGCCGGACGGGGCTAGTTCAAAAATAACCCTTCTGCGACGATTAACATCACCCTAATGACAGAATTCACCGGCGACGCGCCAAGATTGCCCGGCGCCGATCAAAAAACCTGCCAGGGAGGGCAGGTTGTGACGCGAGCTGGGGAGGCTGGATTCGAACCAGCGTATGGCGGCTCCAAAGGCCGCTGCCTTAGACCACTTGGCGACTCCCCACTGCCGGGCCATTATAGCACAGCCGCGCGCTGCCGGACAAGGCTGCGCGGGGAAGGATTGCGGATTGCGAATTGCGGATTGCGAATTGCGGATTGGAAAACCCGCTCTCCATACGTGGTTCAGGAGCGGGCAGGTAGGTGAGAATCATTGAGAGGCCATTTGATAAAGTTGTTTTTCCCCCAACCCCCCCACAAGGAGGGAGGGGCTTAGGGTCAACAATCTTCTCCCTTCCCCCCTCGTGGGGGAAGGGCTGGGGATGGGGGGAAGAGGCAGGTATAAGGCTTCTCAAACGGCCTCTGAGATGGGCAAGTGATGGCGTGTGTGATATTAGCCC
>JAGPFT010000468.1 GCA_018056405.1 Anaerolineae bacterium | reverse complement strand
CCTGTGACAAGCTGCACATAGAATTCAGATAGCTGTCACAAATGGCTTGCCCCCCACACACAAAGGAAATGCCGCCCCCAGACTCCCCAGCCAGGCGCGGCGCTTCCTAAACAACAATAAGTTTGAGGAGGCAGAAGAGAAACACCATCCCAGCTAATGAGAGCGATCCCTAGAGACCGTCGCCATCAGCCTGCTGTCACACATCTTTAGCATACTCTCGCGCCTGTGCGCTCAACAGGGAACAAAGGCGTCATTACCCGTGACATTCGTCACAATTGAGCGCGTTCGCAGGAAGCGCGATCATGGGTTTCTGGTTTTGGGTTGCCGGTGAGAGGGGGCGGCGAGGCGCATCAGCGCCGAGCGGGGGTGAGGCTAAGGAGCACAACCACACTGCCTGCCAGGTTTTGCACGCACCCCCGGCGCTGGCACAAGTCGCCGGGCGCGGGGCCACGCAGTATACTGGGGTGTGCAGCGTTGGCTTCGCGTGCCTAGAGAGGATTTTCCCGTGAGCGATAGTCAGGCAAAGCCCCTCCGCGTGATCAACAGTGTGGCCCCGATTCGCATCTGCGACAACGGCGGCTGGACGGATACGTGGTTTTCGGGGCATGGCGAAATCTTCAACATCGGCGTCTACCCCTATGTCGAGGTGCAGATCAAGGTCTACCCGGTCAGGGCGCGCCAGCATCGCATCATCCTCTACGCCGAGAATTACGGCGATGTCTACCCGATTGCGCCGGGCCACAACGAATGGGATCGTCACCCGTTGCTCGAAGCGGCGATTGAGTACATGCGCGTGCCGGACGACATCGCCCTGCACATCACCGTCTATTCCGAGGTGCCCGCCGGCTGCTCAACCGGCACGTCGGCCTCGATCACCGTCGCGCTGATCGGCGCGCTGGATCGCCTGACGCCCGGCACCATGACGCCGCACGAGGTCGCCTACGCCGCCCACCGCGTCGAGACGGAAATGCTCGGCCTGCAGAGCGGCATCCAGGATCAGCTTTGTGCGGCCTATGGCGGCGTGAGCTTCATTGAGATGTTCCAGTACCCCTATGCCACCGTCTCCAGCATCCAGGTGCCCAATTCAGTCTGGTGGGAGTTGGAACGGCGGCTGGCGCTGGTCTTCGTGGGCAAGGCCCACCAGTCGTCAGCGGTGCACGAGCAGGTGATCAAGCGGCTGGAAGCGGGCGGGCCGGAGCACCAGGCGCTCGACAAGCTGCGCAAGACGGCGGAGATGGCCCGCGACGCGGTTTACGCGGGCGATTGGGTCGCCCTGGGGCGCTCGATGATCATCAACACGGAGGCGCAGGGCGAGCTACACCCGGCCCTGATCAGCGAGGACGCGCACCGCATCATCGAGGTCGCCAAAGCCAACAGCGCGATTGGCTGGAAGGTCAACGGGGCAGGCGGTGATGGCGGCTCGATCACGCTGCTGTGTGGCCCTACTTCCAGCGAGAAGCGGCAGATGATCCAGGCCATCGAGCAAGCCAACCCAATGTACAAGAGCCTGCCGATCTATCTCAGCCGCTTCGGGCTGCGCATCTGGGAATAAAAAAGAACAGGTTTTGAGTCAGGAGTCGGGAGGGTACCCGGATAACCCGTTGCTGGGGAAAGTCAAGAACTGTTCGCTGAACGCCTCAATCCCCTGTCAGGGGTAGGTTCTTAACGGTTTGAGCGAGAACCTAATGAGATTTGGCATTCAAGGCAGGTGATATGCGCGAATGTTTTGTAGGGGCGGGTTTGCAAACCCGCCCCTACAAGCGGCTGCCGATCATGATCATCAAGATGCATTAGGGCTGCTCTTCGCTCAAAGAATTAACCTACCCCTGCGAGCCTCAATCCCCCCTCCAGCCGAGCTAGAGAGAGGATGATCTGGCAGGCGGCTCTCCCCTTCCCCCAGCAAAGCTAGGGGAAGGGGCCGGGGGATAGGGGCGTTCCCGCCAGATGCTCTAGCTTGATGCGTATGCGCTCACCTTCCCGCCGGAAGCGCGCCACCCTCCGGGTCGAGCAGCAGCACCTTCAGGCCGTTGAAGGTCTGAATCTCAAGCACCTGGAGGCGATACGCGCTCAGCCATTCGCCCATCGCCGACAGGTCGGGGTCAAACGGGTCGAAATCGGGCATCAGCCCCAGGCGATGCACATCCTCGTTCGGGTTGCGGTAGACCACCCACAGCCGCTCAGTGGTTTGCTCCAGCGCATCCATGTCCGGCATTTCGGACAGGAGAATGAACTCAGCATCTTCCGCCTCGCCCGCCAGGTATGGCGCGGACTGCTGGTAATAGCGCGTGAATGCTTCAAAGGTGTTATCGCGCTCCAGCACGATGGCGTCGCCGTCCTCGACGCGCTCAGCCACATACGCCGCCGCGTCGCGCCAGTCGTCGCGGTGATAGCTGCCATCCACGAACGAGAACAGCACGGAATACAGGCAGGTCGCGATGATCACACCGAGCGCCACGCGCCACAGGCGCGGCGAGAAGCGTGCCCACGCCTGAACCATGAGCAGCAGCAGCGCCGGCAGCATAACCATAAAGTAGCGATCCACGTAGATGGAGACGATGAGGGTCGAGAGCAGGAAGGAGAACGCCAGCGGCCCGACGATCAGCCACATCCAGAAGAAGTTGCGCTCGTCGCGCTGACGGTCGCCCAGCGCGTAACCCAGCCCCAAGATGATGCCCAGCGTGGCGATCATCAGCCCCGGCACCATCGCCCATTTGAACACTCCATCGTAGCCGAGCGTCATGTTCCACAGCGTGAGCGGGATGTCGCGCAGCTCCGGGCGGGGAATCCAGTAGGAGGCCACCGGCGGCAGGTCGCGCAGCACCAGATACGTCCAGATGAGCACCGGGACGGCAGCGACAGCCTGAGCGGCCAGCCAGCGACGGGACCACCTGTGCGTTTGCTTGTTGAAGAAAAAGATCATCGCCTGTGCGCCGAACAGCCCCACCGCCGTAAAATGTGTGGCGTAGGCAATGGCGCTGGCCCCAATGAACGCGCCCCACATCCGCCGCGAGCGCTGGCCGCGCAGCATCTGCAGAAAGAGGAAGGCGATGACCAGCGCCAGCACAAACACCAGCGAGTAAGGCCGCGCTGTGCGCGACAGCCAGACGTGGAAAGGATTGACGGCCAGCAGCGCGCCCGCCCACAGCGCCATCTCCGGGTTGCGGTACAGACGCAGCGTCACAGCCATGAGTAGAGCCACGCCCAGCAATCCAAACAACGCCGATGGCAGCCGCAGCAGCGTCTCGGTCGAGTTGGGAAACAGG
>JAGPFT010000467.1 GCA_018056405.1 Anaerolineae bacterium | reverse complement strand
CGCTACGGCTGGGCGCGCTATGCGCTGGAACTGGCGCGCGCCCTGGCCGGGCAGGGCGTGGAATTGATCGCCCTCACTCAGGCCGGCGCGGCGCAGGACGAAGCGGACGCCCTGGCCGGCGTGCGCCCCGTGCTGCCCCGCCTGGTGCCGCGTCCGCGCCTGTTCGTCGTGCGCTCGCTGCTGGCGATCCCGCGCGTCCGCCGGGCGACCGCTGATTGCGACCTGCTGCACGTCGTCGCCGAGCCGTATAGCGTCCTGGGCGCAGGGGCAGCAGGCCAGCGCCCGCTGGTGGTGACGGCGCACGGCACCTATGTCCCGCAGACAGCCCGGCGGCGGCTGGTCGGCGCGCTCTACCGGCGGGCCTACCACCGCGCCCACCTGATCGCGGTTAGCGAGTTCACCGCCGCGCAGGTGCGCGCCGCCCTGCCCGGCAGCGCGCCGGAAGTGATTCGCAACGGTGTGCACGTCGCCTACTTCCAGCAACCTGCGCCCACGCCCGCCAAGCGCGGCCCGACGATCCTGGCCACTGGCGGGGTGAAGGCGCGCAAGGGGACGCATCTGCTGGTCGAGGCGCTGGCTCGCGTGCGCGAGCGCGTGCCCGCTGCCCAACTGGTCGTGACCGGCATTCAGTTGGAGCCGGACTACCTGGCCCGTGTGCAGGAGCAGGCGCGCACCCTGGGCCTGGCGGACTGTGTGCACCTGCCCGGCCAGGTGCCCGAAGAGGAGCTGCGCGGTTGGTACCAACACGCCGACGTGTTCGCGCTGCCCTCGCTGACGGTAGGCGAGAAGTTTGAGGGTTTCGGGCTGGTCTTCCTGGAGGCGAGCGCGTGCGGCCTGCCGGTGATCGGCACGGCGGGCAGCGGCGTGGCTGAAGCCGTGCGCGATGGCGAGACAGGGTTGCTCGTGCCGCAAGACGACGTGCCCGCGCTGGCCGAGGCGATTACCCGCGTGCTGACCGACGACGATCTGCGCGCGCGGCTGGGGGCGGCAGGCCGCGCCTACGCGCAGACGCAGGACTGGGCGCAGGTTGCGGCGCGCGTGGCGGCGCTCTATGCGCGGGCGGCCCAGTCACGCCTGGGGTGAGATTCTTTGAACCGCAGAGGGGCAGAGGACGCAGATGAGGAGACCCGTTGAAGATTTCTATTCTCGCTTTTTTCCGCGCCCTCTGCGACTCGGCGGTGATACTTTGCCCCAGAAATGAGCTACGCCCTCGGACAACGCGGGGGTTCCGCAACGGAGTGCGCATGGAGGGGCACAGCACGATCTGCGCACCAAATAAAAGCCGCCCCTGAGGTCAGGGACGGCTCTGCTGTGCTCCTCAGGTAGGATTTGAACCTACAACCCTCCGGTTAACAGCCGGATGCTCTGCCGTTGAGCTACTGAGGAAGGCGCTTGAAAGCTTACCAGAATCGCCGGGGACTGTCAAGACAAAAACCACTTGGGGCAGGGTAATCGCATCAAAATCCGCCGCGTGTCAGCCTGCTCGTAGGGGCGTATGGCGATATGCCCCTACGGACCTCACCCCCGCTCGGCCCCCTGGCGCGGGCCTCGCCGCCCCCTCTCCACGTCATGGAGAGGAGACAAGCCGAGCGCAGCGAGGCCAGGGGGTGGGGCTACTGCCAGCCTCGCGCGCGGCGCTGACAACCTTTGCACACACCCACCCCCTTGTTTGTGCGCTTTCTCCAACTGCGATCGGGCGGGCGGAGTCCGGCGCGGATTACCGCGCGCTCTTGCTATCGTCCGCCAGCAGCACATCGGTGTCCAGCCAGATCGTCACCGGGCCGTCATTGTGAATCTCGACCTGCATCCGCGCGCCAAAGACGCCCATCGCCACACGCTGCACCCCCGCCTGGCGCAACATGTCGGCGAAGTGCGCGATCAGCGGCTCGGCGACCTCCGGCGGAGCGGCGGCGGTGAAGCTGGGGCGGCGGCCCTTGCGCGCGTCGGCGTAGAGCGTGAATTGCGAGACGACCAGGCAACCGCCGCCCACGTCCAGCAGCGACCGGTTGAACTTGCCGTCGGCATCCTCGAAGACGCGCAGCCCGGCGATCTTGCGGGCCAGCCATTGGGCCTGCGCTTCGCCGTCGCCATGCCCCACGCCAACCAGGATCACGAAGCCGTGCTCAATCGCGCCGACGATCTCCCCGTCAACGCGCACGGCCCCGCTCTGCACTCGCTGCAATACGGCGCGCATGATCATTCCTCCCTGCTGAGCAGTCGCAATCACCGCCGGCCGCCGTTCCCATTCTACGCCGGCGGCTCGCGCAAACAAAACGCCCGCCAATCCGGGCGGGCGGGTGTGGACCTGAAGGGATTCGAACCCTTGACCTCTACAGTGCGATTGTAGCGCTCTCCCAATTGAGCTACAGGCCCGCGACACCGGGACAAGCAGGGGGGTACTCGCCCCAGTGTGCCGGAATTGTAGCAGCGCGCCCCGGCAGTGTCAAGGTTGAGCAAGCGGCGGGGTCCACAAACGACTTGTTGCGAGGGGAGTTTAGGAATGCTCGCTAGAGGCCTCCCCCCTCAATCCCCCCTCCAGCCGAGCTAGAGGGGGGACGATCGGGCAGTCGGTTCTCCCCTTCCCCTAGCTTTGCTGGGGGAAGGGGCCGGGGGATAGGGGCGTTCTGCGATTGTCCAACAACTTGTTCGTGGACCCAGCGGCGCGCAGCGCAGCCTCATGACAGAAGACCGCCGACCCGGTACAATGAGAGCGGGCCTGATGCTAATGAGGGACAGACAGTGAGGCAAGAATTCGTCAGCCGGGCCGATGGCTACGTCAAGTGGCTGCGCGAGCGCGTCGGCCCCCGGCTCATTTACCTGGTCTACGCCACCAACCTGGTCTTCGACGAGGCCGGGCGCATCCTCGTCCAGCGCCGCTACGACTTCGACTGGCTGAGCGTGCCCGGCGGCGCGCTGGAACTGGGCGAGAGCATTCGGGCCTGCGCCGAGCGCGAGACCCTCGAAGAGACCGGCCTGCGCGTCGAGGTCGAGCGGCTGGTCGGCGTCTTCAGCCATCCCGACTACAACCTGTGCTATCCTAACGGCGATCAGGTCCAGCAGTGGACGGCTTGCGTCGTCTCGCGCCCGGTCGGAGGACAGATTCACGCCGACGGCGGCGAAACGCTGTCCGTCACCTGGATGGCGGTGGACGAAGCCCTACCGCACTTCCCGCCCGCCTACCGGGCGATGGTTCGCGCCGCCCTGGAGTCGCCAGACGAGGCCGTGCTGGAGCCGGTCTACGCCGAGCCGGCCCTCACGCCCTACTACCCGCTGCTGCGCG
>JAGPFT010000466.1 GCA_018056405.1 Anaerolineae bacterium | reverse complement strand
AAACCAGAGCAGGGCGACTATGCCAGCCCGGTCGCCATGCAACTCGCCAGGCTCGCCCGGCGCAAGCCGCTCGATGTGGCCGAGAGCATCGCCCGCCACATGCCGCCTGCGCCCTTCGTCGCCGCCGTCGAGGTCGCCCCGCCGGGCTTCCTCAACGTTCGCCTGGACGAATCCTGGCTGCTGGCGCAGATTGACGCGATCCTCGCCGCGGGCGATGAGGTCTTCGCGCTGGACATCGGGCGCGGCAAGCGCGCCCAGGTCGAGTGCGTCAGCGCCAACCCGACCGGCCCGCTCACCGTCGGCCACACGCGCAACGGGGTGATCGGCAGCACAATGGCCAACATCCTGGCCGCGCTCGGCTATGACGTGGAAATGGAATACTACTTCAACAACGCGGGCCGCCAGATGCGCATCCTCGGCCAGAGCCTGCGGGCGCGCTATTTGCAGGCGCTCGGTCTGCCCGCCGCGCTGCCCGCCGAGGGCTACCAGGGCGAGTACCTGGCGGAAGTTGCGCGCCAGTTGGTCGCGGCGCACGGCGATGCCCTGCGCGACGAGCCGTGGGAGCGCTTCAAGCTGGAAGCCGAGCGGGCCATGTTCGCCTGGATCGAGCGCAGCCTGGCCCTGATCCACATCCACTTCGACACCTTCTTCAACGAGAACAGCCTCTACGAAGATGGCAGCGTGTGGCGGGTGCTGGAGGCCCTCGAAGCGCGCGGTCACGTCTACCGGGCGCTGCTGCGCGAGGGCGCTGGCGAGGAGGAGCGGGCCAAGCTGCCGCCAGATGCCAAAGAAGCCGTCTGGTTCCGCGCCACAACCTTCGGCGACGAAGAAGACCGCGTGCTGGTCAAGTCCAGCGGCGAGCCGACCTACGTCCTGCCGGACATCGCCTACCACGTCAACAAGCTGGAGCGCGGCTTCGACTATCTGATCAACGTCCTGGGCGCGGATCACATCGTCGAGGCGCAGACGGTCGCGCGCGGCCTGGCCGCCCTCGGCTACGACCCGGAGCCGGTGCACGTCGTCATCTACCAGTTCGTGACACTGATCGAGGGTGGCGAGCAACACAAGATGAGCACGCGGCGCGGCGAGTTCGTCACCCAGGACGATCTGGTGGCGGACGTGGGCGCCGACGTGGTGCGCTACTTCATCCTGGCGCGCAGCCCCAACAGTCACCTGGAGTTCGACCTGGACCTGGCCCGCAAGCACGCCAACGAGAACCCGGTCTACTACATCCAGAACGCGCACGTGCGCTGCGCGGGCATCTTCCGCCAGGCGGCGGAGCGCGGTCTGAGCGCGGACAGCGCCGACCTGACGCTGCTGGGCGAGCAGGAGCGGGCCTTCGTGCGCAAGATGCTGGAGATGCCCGAAGTGCTGGTGCAGTGTTACGAGGAGCTGGCCCCGCACAAGCTGGCCTTCTATGCGCTGGACCTGGCGCGGCTGTTCCACCCGATGTACGACGAGGTGCGCGTGCTGCACGGCGAGGTGCCCGAAGACCTGGCGCGGGCGCGGCTGCGCCTCTACGGGGCGGCGCGCGTCGTCTTCAAGCGCCTGCTGACGCTGATGGGCATGTCCGCGCCGGAGGTGATGTAGCGCCGCCAGCCGTCAGCGGCAACGGCGCTTCTGAGGCAGTTCTTCGCTGAAAGCTGATAGCTGACGGCTGATAGCCGTTCACTCACCACTGCTGAGGGGAGAAACAACACCAATGGGCCTGAAACCCGACCACTGGATCCGCAAGATGGCGCTGGAACACGGCATGATCGAGCCGTTCGCAGACCATCAGGTGCGCGACGGCGTGATCAGCTACGGTGTGTCGTCCTACGGCTACGACATCCGCATCGCCGACGAGTTCAAGATTTTCACCAACGTCTACAACACGGTCGTGGACCCCAAGCACTTCGACCCGCGCTCGATGGTGGACTTCAAGGGCGAGGAGTGCATCATCCCGCCCAACTCGTTCGTGCTGGCGCGCACCATCGAGTATTTCCGCATCCCGCGCAAGGTGCTGGCCATTTGCCTGGGCAAAAGCTCTTACGCTCGCTGTGGCCTGATTGTTAATACAACACCTTTCGAGCCACAGTGGAATGGCTTCGTCACGCTGGAAATCAGCAACACCACGCCGTTGCCCGCCAAAGTCTACGCCAACGAGGGCATTGCCCAGGTGCTCTTCTTTGAAGCAGACGAGGAATGTGAAGTGTCCTACGCCGATAAGAAGGGCAAATACCAGGGCCAGCAGACCATCGTCCTGCCCAAGTTGTGAACAGGCCATCGTCAACCTGTGCACAGGGAATTGGGCCGGCTGCACAGGTTATCCACCCGCTTATTGACCGGTTATTGACAGGCCGGCTGCCGGGCGCTTTGCCTGACCGCCGGCCTGTTGCGTCACACGCCGTCAGGCTGCGAGGGCTGCCCCTGAATGCCTCCGCAAAGGCACCTCAGGGGCCGTTTGAGAACTCGTGTGCCTGCCTTTGCCCCCCATCCCCGGCCCTTCCCCCACGAGGGGGGAAGGGAGAAAAGCGCGCACGCCAGGCCCCTCCCCTCTTGTGGGTTGAGGGGCGGATAGGCGTTGAGATCGGCTGATAGTCTGGGGTGGCTCTTCACTTGACCTCACCCCCGCCCGGCGCTGGCGCGCCTTGCCTCCCCCTCTCCGTCAACGGAGAGGGGGAAGAGCCGAGCGCAGCGAGGCCAGGGGGTGAGGTTGATCAGTCGCTCTCTCAATGCTTCTCACGCTGCTGTCTGCCCCTGAACTCCTTGTGAGGGAGGGGTTCGAGTGGGGGGAAGCAACTTCCCAAATGGCCTCTCACGCCCCCTCTGCGCGCCCCTTCCAGGCAGTTATTGACAGGTTATCCACAGGCGCGCCCGCAACTTCTCTCACCGCCTCCTATCAATGCTGTTAACCAGCACAGCGCAACCCCGCTATCGCCGGGCCAAGTCCTGTGTATAATAGGAACAGAGCATGGGGTGGCCCCATAGCTACCCCTCCATGCATGGGATACTGTTGGCGAAATGATCTCGTAAATGATCTCGTAGGGGGCGCAGCAGAGTGTCACACGACGGAGGGTTATGCGACGAAATCCGGCCATAAGGTTTTACTCCCTGGCGGTGACGATACCTGGAACTGCCCATCACCCTTGTCTCGGCACGTGACCAGGCGGGCGCGCATGTCCGCGCCAGAAGCCGTTTGAAAGCCTCACCCCCCGGCCCCCTCTCCACGTGGTGGAGAGGGGGAGTCATGGTGTGGTTACGTCCCCTCTCCGCGTGTGGAGAGGGGATGGAGGGGTGAGGTA
>JAGPFT010000465.1 GCA_018056405.1 Anaerolineae bacterium | reverse complement strand
GATCCGGACGGCAGGCTGTTCGATTACCGCGAGGTCGAGGCGCAGGCCAACCGGGTGAACATCTCGCTGCGCACGGGCTGCTTCTGCAACCCCGGCGCGGGCGAGAAGGCGCACGGCCTGACCGAAGCAGACCTGGCCGAGTGCTTCCACAAGGAAGAGCGCATGACGTTCGAGTCGTTCATCACGGCGATGAGCGGCAAGGTCAAAGGCGCGGTCGGCGCGGTGCGCGTCTCGGTGGGCCTGGCGACCAATTTCGCCGACGTGTATCGCCTGCTGCGCTTCGCCGAGGGATTTCTCGACCGCCGCGCCTGAACGGGGAGGCCGGGCGCGTAGTGAGGAGGCAGGGCCGTGATCAAAGGCCGATCCTCGCGCTGGATTCATTGGCTGGCGGCACTGGCCGTTCTGGGGATGGGGGCGCTGAGCCTGCCCGCGTGCGGCGAGGACGAGGGCCGGGTGCGGGAAGCCGCCGAGACGCCCGTCGAGACGTTCCTCAGCCCGTCGCCGAGCGAGGAGATTCCCCTGGCTGGCACGCCCACACCGACTTTTCGCCCGCTGGAGCTGGCTCCCACGCCCGTGTATCTGGATCGCCAGCTTGCCGACACAGACGAAACGCGCGCCGCCCGGCAGCGATTGGTGCAGACGCGCGTCGTGCCGATGGTCTCCGACGAGGCCGTGATCGCGGCGATGCTGGCCGTGCCGCGCCATGCTTTCGTGCCCACGCAGTACCTGGACATGGCCTACAACGATCACGCCCTGCCCATCGGCTACGGGCAGTCCATCTCGCAGCCGTCGCTCGTGGCCATGATGACGGCCATGCTTGACCTGGAGCAGGGAGATCGCGTGTTGGAGATCGGCACCGGGTCGGGCTACCAGGCGGCGATCCTGCGCCAGCTTACCGACCAGGTCTACACTATCGAAATCATCCCGGAGTTGGCCGGAACGGCGTCGCGTGTCTTTGCCGAGCTAGGCTACAGCGATATTCACGTCACGCGCGCCGACGGCTACTACGGCTGGTGGGAGTTCGCCCCCTTCGACGCGATCATCGTCACTGCCGCGCCGGATCACCTGCCCGCGCCGCTGGCCGCCCAACTCAGCCCGGACGGGGGGCGCATGGTCATTCCCATCGGGCCGCCGGGCGGTTACCAGAGTCTGTGGCTGGTGCAGCGGCACGGCGAAGAAATCACCATGGAGCGCATGTTCGACGTAGGTTTCGTGCCCTTCACCCGCGAGTCAGAGTAGGGCGGGCCAGCCACGCCGCGCCATACAGCGCCGCGCCCGCCCACAGCACGGAGGTGAAGCCCAGCGACAGCGCCAGCAGCGCGGCGAGCACGGCGCTGATCACCGATGCGCCGCCGTTGATCGCCCAGGCCCAGGGAGCCAGATCGGGCGCGGGCCGGATCGCCTCCAGGCCGCGCGCGAAGGGGATGCCCATCAGGAAGCCCAGCGGAGTCAGGGCCAGCACGCTCAGCGCCCAGCGCGCGCCCAGCGGCAGCCCCAACGTTCCTCCGAAGACACTTTGCACCAGCCAGGGCCACAAGGCAGCGAAAACGACCAGCGCCGCCAGCGTCCGGCCCCAGGGCAGCCGGTCAGACAGGGCGCTGCCGATCCCCGACGCCAGCAGCAGTGTCGCCAGCACGGTGGCGATGGCCAGCGTCGGCTGGCCGAGGATGAGCACGAACTGCTGGATGGTCGCCATCTCGATGAACAGGTAGGCCAGCCCCAGGCTGGCGAAGTAGACCAGGGTGCGGGCGCGCGCCCGTCCGGGCACGGCGCGCAGCGCCCACCGAAACCGCCTGGCCAGGGCGACCGGCAGCACGACGAACAGCCCCGCCGCCAGCGCCGCGAAGCCCAGCAGCGCCACGAGCACGAAGTACCCGCTGCCGCCGAACGGCTGCCAGGTGCGCCCCAGGTTGTCCAGAATCTCCGGCGTCTGCCGCCACTTGAAGAAATGGAAGAAGAAGGGGCGGTCGTCGGTGGGCGGGCGCACATCGAACTCGTAAGCCGCGTAGAAGGCCGCGCGGTCTTCACTTTCCAGCAGGCGGGTGAGAGTGGTGTGGTAGATCGGCTCTGGCAGCCGGGCGTAGCGGTTGACCGTCTCCGGCGGCAAGCCCGGCGCGAGCACCATGTCGTACTTCAGCCGTTCGGTTTCGGCCAGGACGCGGGCGATCTCCTCTGCCGTGAACGGCGTCCGCTTGACGATGAAGGTCATTGTCTGGAACGAGCGAAAGGCGATGATGTGCTGGGCGGGGTTGTCCGTCAGCGGGTCGAGCGCCGCCAGGATGAGGCCCAGCGCCCGCACCTCCTCGCTGGGCGGGTTTTGCAGCCAGCGCGTCAGCAGCAGCAGCCCATCCTCTTCCAGCAAGTCCAGAGTGGCGGAGAACGCTTCCACAGTGAGGGCGTAGTTTTCGGTGAGGGTGAACGCGCCCGACGTGACGGGCCGGTAGGCGTCGGCCAGCGCGATCTGCACGATGTCGAAGCGGTCATTGCTCTGCCGGGCGAAGGCGCGCGGCTCCTGGTGGACGAGCGTTACGCGCGGGTCGTCGGCCAGCCCGGCCCAGGCGCGCAGATCGCCGCGCAATGCCTCCACGACCAGCCCGTTCGCTTCGACGGCGACGACCGAGCGTGCCCCGTTGCGCAGCGCGATCCAGGCGTCCATGCCACCGCCCGCGCCGAGCACGAGGACATGCGGCCCGTCGCGCAGGCGCAGGGCGACCGAGGCAGGCATCGCCTCGGCGAAGGCAGCCGGCGCGGTTCCAGCCTGCACAACCGGCAGCAGGTTGTCGCCGTCGAGCAGCAGGCCGACCTGCGGCGGCGGGGCACTGAGGTAGGTCATGCTCAGGCCGGGCGCGGAGTGGATCGTCGGGCTGCGCACGATGTCCAGCCGTGAGTAGGCGTTGTGACGCGGCGCGGCCAGCGTCGCATCGGGGTTGCGGCGGAAGTAGCTCAGCGCCTTGTAGGGCGATGGCTCGATGGCCAGAACTTCGGGCGGGGCGATGAGCAGGGCCAGGCTCGCCCCGGCAATCAGCAGGCCGAGCGCCTGGGCCACATGGGAGCGGCGCGCGCCAGCAGGAACCAGGATCACCCCGGAGAAGGCGGCCAGGGCGCTGGTCAGCAGCAGGATGCGCTCGTCGCCGAGCCAGGCCAGCAGCAAGGGGGCTAGCGCCGCCCCAGCCGCCGATCCGATCATATTCGCGCCGTAGACTCGCCCGGCAGAGAGGGCAGGATCGGCCAGCAGCGCGCCGATCAGCGCCCCGGCCAGCGTGAAAGGCAGGGCCAGGCATAGCA
>JAGPFT010000464.1 GCA_018056405.1 Anaerolineae bacterium | reverse complement strand
GGGAGGGGCCTGGCGTGCGCGCTTTTCTCCCTTCCCCCCTCGTGGGGGAAGGGCCGGGGATGGGGGGAAGAGGCAGGGATAAGGCTTCTCCTGAGAGACCCTTTGCGAAGCCCTTCCAACCCCTATCTCTCCAGCCCCCTTTCTCCGCTCGCGGAGAAAGGGGAAGCAAGCTCAAGCCCCTCCCTGCTGGCGGGGAGGGATTTAGGGTGAGGGTGCCATGACCCCTCACCCTCTCCCCACTCTCTTTTCTCTGCGCTCTCTGCGCCTCAGCGGTGATCTTTTGCCCCAGAAATGAGGTACGCCCTGGAACGGGGGAACGAACGAGTGTCCAGATTCTGCTCTGCTATGAGCACAACCACTAAAGGGCGGGGACTGTCTGGTATTGGCCTGCTCATATCGTCATGTCTGTCGAGTGCTCACGCTGCCATCGTCTACCGCTGCGTCCCCTCCCCCACATCCTCAGCTTGGTTTGTGGGCGCGTCAGCCCGCGCGCACGCCCGATCCAGGATTGACGGGGCATTCCCGCACGGCTATAATAGCGCGTCAGCCCTGGTCATGTCTAGGGCGCGGGCAGTAAGGTGCCAATTTTCCCCGCTGGGGCGGTCATCGGCGATCTGCTGCCAGCGGTGGCCAAGCGAAGATTGGAGACTCAGACTATGTATGCGATTGTTCGAACAGGCGGGCATCAGCATCGCGCCGAGCCGGGGATGATTATTGATGTCGAGCGGCTTCCCCACGAGGAGGGGGCCGAGATCGAGCTGACCGATGTCCTGTTGGTCGTGCCCGACGATGGTGCGCCGATGATCGGCCAGCCGTTGGTGGACGGGGCCGCTGTCAAGGCGACGGTTGTCAAGCAGGGGCGCGATAAGAAGGTGTTCGTGTGGAAGTACAGCCCCAAGAAACGGTTTCGCCGGCGTCGTGGTCATCGCCAGTATTACACACAGCTGCGTATTGACAGCATCACCGGCGTATAACACCAGGCATTGAGGAGAGCGAACTCATGGCACACAAGAAGGGTGGCGGCTCCACTCGCAATGGCCGCGATAGCAACAGCAAGCGCCTGGGTGTGAAGCGGTTCGGCGGCGAACACGTGATCCCTGGCAACATTATCGTCCGTCAGCGCGGCACCAAGTTTCATCCTGGCACAAACGTAGGCATGGGGCGTGATTACACCATTTTCGCCACCGCCGAAGGATATGTAGTCTTCGAGACCGTCGCGCGTGGCCGTAAGCGGATCAGCGTGCTGCCGGAACAGCCGGCGGCGCGCGCGCTCCAACAGGCTTAGCTGCTCCATTGGCGAGACAGGCTTCAATCGTGAGGATACCGCCACGTATCCCCCTGTTACCAGGGAACCGTGGCCGGAAAGGCTGAGAACACACACATGCGTGAGAAAATCCATCCCCAGTGGTACCCCGAAGCGCGCGTCATCTGCGCCTGCGGCAACACCTGGACTGTGGGGTCTACCGTCCCGGAAATTCGGACCGATGTCTGCTCGGCCTGCCATCCCTTCTATACGGGTGAGCAGCGCATCGTGGACACCGAAGGTCAGGTGGATCGCTTCATGAAGCGTCTGCTTGAGCGCGATCGCAGGCTGGCCGAAGAAGAGGCCCGCGAGCAGGAGCGCACCTCGCCCGATGTGCCAATTATGGACCTGGGCCTGGACAAGCGTTATGCCAACATCTTCATCGAGAACGGCATTGAAGTAGTTGGCGACCTGTTGGCGCGCTGGAACGAAGGCGGCGACGGGGCGATCCTGGCCATCTCTGGCATTGGGCGCAAGGTGCTGGCCGATACCAAGAAACTGCTGCGTGCGCGTGGCTACGAGATTCCGGAGCAGATCGCGGAGTAGCTACCGGGCTGTTGGCAATCAGACAGGGGCAGGTTCTGTTGCAGAAACCTGCCCTTTTGCTTAAAGACGGGCGAATCCACTACTATAGCACTTAGCAGGGCCGATCCTTGAACTTTAAGGGGGAGCGAGATGAAACACCACAGCGGGCGAGTCGAGGTCATCTGTGGCAGCATGTTCAGCGGCAAGACCGAGGAACTGATCCGGCGCGTGCGCCGCGCCACTATCGCCAAACAGACCGTGCAGGTCTTCAAGCCGGCCATTGATTCCCGCTATACGCTTCAGCGTGTGACCTCGCACAACGGCCAGGATTTCGAGGCAATTCCTGTCAGCGAAGCACGCGCTATTTTCGACCTGTTGCAGCCGGGCACGACCGTTGTTGCCATTGACGAAGCGCAGTTCTTCGACGCTGCCATTATCTCCGTCGTGGATCAGCTTGCCGCGCGCGGCATCCGCGTCATCCTGGCTGGGCTGGACACTGACTTCCGCGGCGAGCCATTTGGGGCAATGCCGGACTTGCTCTGCCGCGCCGACGACGTGATCAAGCTGCACGCGATCTGTATGGTGTGCGGGGAGGAAGCGACGCGCACGCAGCGCCTGGTCAACGGTCAGCCGGCCAACTACCACGATCCGGTGATCATGGTCGGCGCTGCTGAAGCGTATGAAGCCCGCTGCCGTGAGCATCACATTGTCCCTGGGCGGGAAACTCGCTAGAGACTGAGGCTCCGGGCGCAGGGCAGAATTGGCCCGCCGCGTGTCAGAGTACCAGATGTACCAGCGCCAGCAGCGCCTCTTCTGATACCCCTGTGGTGATAGCCAGCGGCACAAAGTTGTAGACGAAGTGGGCCAGCATGGCGGCCCCTGTGCCGTACTGCTGGCGTAACCATCCAAAGACAACTGCTACGCCCAGGATGATCAACCAGGCCGGAGTCAGCGTGTACTGGGCGTGCGTCAGCGCAAACACAATGGCCGTTGGCCACAGCCCGAACACCGGCTGCAGCGCTCCCCGATAGGCGATCTCCTCACCCACCGCAGCGGTTGCTGCCAGCGCGAAAGCCAGCCCTAGCGTGGACACGCTCTCCGACAGCGCTTCTGAGGCTTCGGTCTGCTTTTCATACGTCTCCTCAGAGACCAATCCCATCCACAGGCCGGTGACAAGCGCTACATACATGAACAGAGCGAGCACCACGCCTAGTGTCACTAGGACTGCCCTGCCGCTGGGCCACACCAGGCCGAGACGCTGGAACGCCTGCCGCCAGTTGCGCCGCACGCCCAGCCCAACGCCGAGTCCGGACAGCACCACGAATGGCACAGCGTTAGCCATCAGTTCCCATACTGTCAGGCCGCCCTCATAGACCTCGGCAATGCCGGCCATTCCCCCGCCGAGGACGAAGCCGATCATTTGCACGCCCAGGAAGTACACGCAGAGAATCATGGCGACAG
>JAGPFT010000463.1 GCA_018056405.1 Anaerolineae bacterium | reverse complement strand
CCTTGTGCCGCTCGCTGAGCAACGTCCCGTTCCGCGAGACGGGGCGGCTGGTAGATGCTTCCGCGCGCAAGGCGGCCATTGACCAGCTTGTGCGACTGCGCGGCGATGTGCTCTCAATCGGCGCTTACCAGTATGAGTGGCTGGTCGGCTGGCCGGGCAGCGGCATCCTCGATAACGAACTGCGCGAGCGGGTATTTGCCATCCTGTTCACAGCGCTGCGCGGCCAATACCTGTACCTGGGACGGTTGCTGATGGTCGTTGACATTGTGCTGCAGGAGTTGTTGCTGGGCACGCGCCAGGTCAACGAGCTTTCGTTGGGCACGCTGATCGAGCGATTCGGGTATCCCGATCCCGAAGACCCTGCTGTGCGCGGGCTGTTTAGCGGCGAGACAAATGGACGGTGAGCTTTGAGGAGCGGGCGATGATCCATTGGCGAGGGCCGTTGGGATTGGCCTGGCTGGCGCTGATGGGGGCGATTCTGGCGTGCAGCCTGAGCACGACGCCAGTGGACGAGGCCCAGCAGCGTCTAGAACGCGCCCCGCTGGTCGTCGCTCTGGCACCGGTGAACGGCAGTGTCTATGCTGAGGGGACGCGCGTGGCCCTTTACGCGATTGCCCAGGACACGGGCGCAGGCGTCGCCCGGATCACGTTTCGCATGGATGATGTTGTCGTCGGTGAGGGGGTGGCAGACAATCCGGCGGGGGTACCTTCGCTCTTTGCCCGCGCTGACTGGACGGCTGTGGACAAGCGGCGGCACCTGTTGACGGTCGAGGCGTTCCGCGCGGATGGATCGCTCCTGGGCGTGCAGGATATCTCCGTGCAGGTTACTGACGCGCCGAGCGCAGTTCCAACCGGTACCCCAGACGGCGGTGCCGGAGCGACGCCGGATGCCGTCCTCACCGGCTCGCCAGCGCCGAATCTCGCGCAGGGGCCGCTGGCGCAGATCGTTGTGGCCGAACTCAATGTACGGGCGGGGCCGGGGACAGGCTACGAGGTGGTTGGCGTGCTGGCGCAGGGTGCGCAGGTGCCGGTGACGGGCCGCAGCACCGATGGCACCTGGCTCCAGGTATCCTATTCCGGCGGCACGGGCTGGGTCTTTGCCGAGTTGGTGACGGTGAGCGGCGACCTCGCTGCCGTGCCGGTGATTGCTGTGCCCTGAGGGTTCCTGTCAAAACCAACAACCAGGAACCAACCACCAATTACCTTTCTAAAACTGGTACCCCAGGCCGTCGCCGACCAGCGCCGGGTCCATACGCTCGTGCGGGATGATCACCAGCAGATCGGGCGTTACGCGGACGCGGCGGTAAGACACGCCCGCCTCGCGGAAGGCTTGCTCAAAGCGGGTGGAGTCCTGGCCAGGCAGCACGACTTCCACAAAGGCCACGCGCTCGGCCTCGTAGATGCGCTGCGGCACTTCCGGGAAGCGCACTAATCCCCTTGCTCCGTAGATGTCGTACCAGTCCGCTGCCAGAATGCGCTCTCCTGTCTCGAACATGAGCACATGGGCAATGCCCACATCCGTCCACACATGGCGGATGCCCTCCTCGTCGAGCAGGGCGATCAGCGGGTCGAGCGTCTGTGGCTGGCGGGTGTAGTAGGGTGAGGCGAAGCTGATCGTGGGGTCGGCGCGCAGCGCGCCGAGCAGGTTCAGGCTGATCACCGACGCCAGCGCGCCCGCCGCCGCAAAGCGGGCGAGGGAGCCACGCTGCGCCAGCCAGACAGCCAGCGCCGCCGCGCCGATGGGTAGGACGCTGTGCAACATCAGCACGTAGCGCCCGGTCGCGTCGAAGCCGAACTCGTTGAGGGCGTGGTTGCCATAGCCGCTGAGCACATAGATTGGCGGCAGGACCAGCGCAAAGAGGGCCAGCAACGCGCGGGCAGGGCGGCGCGCACGCGGCCAGGGGCCGCGCCAGGCCCACAGCGCCAGCGCGATCAGGCCGCCTTCGTAGACGATTTGCAGCCACCACACAGCATTCCAGCTCAGGATATGCCAGCGCGGGTCGCCGCTGACCAGGCGCGGGGCGAGATCGTAGGTCAGATGATCGAGCACCGGGCGCAGATTGCCCCACGTGTCACCCTGCGAGCGCAGCAGGTGGCGGAAGGTGGCCCCGTCGTGGCCGAGGTTGTACCACCACAGAGGGACGCTGCCCAGGGCGAAGGCTGCTCCGGCAGCCCCCCACGCGCGGCGCAGTGTCTCTCGCTCGTGCCAGGCCAGCACCGCCGCGATGGGCAGCGCGTAGAAAGCCATCAGCCACGATACCCAGAAGGCGACTCCGCTGAGAAAACCCAGCAGAGTCAAGGCGCGCGCGCGGACGGCGGGGCGCTGCCCTTCTTCCACGACATAGGACGCAGCAATCAGACTCAGATTGCCGAGCACGAGCGTCTCAGCCGTGGCTCCCCACGCCTTCATGCCGGTGATCAGCAGGTAGGCGGGCGCGCACGCAGCCAGGAGCGCGCTCAGCGCGCCCACCCGCTGGTCGAAGGCGCGCCAGCCGAGCCAGCCGGTCGTCGCTATGTAGACTCCGGCGAGCAGCCAGGGGACCAGCTTGAGGGTGATGGCATTAGCTCCGAACGCAGCGAAGAACGGAGCGATGAGGTACGACTCCAGGGCGGCCAGATAGGGCTGCCCCGGATGGAAGACCGGGCGCTCGCCGCGCAGGATGCGCAGGACTTGCAGGCCAACCATGCCCTCGTCGTAGTCGTAGCGCCAGCCGGCGCGGATGAGCAAGCCCAGGCGTAGCACCAGCCCGGCCAGCGCCAGCAGCACGATCAGCAGCGGGACGGCGCGGGCACGCGGGATAGACGGGCGCAGGCGGACGGGCATGGACGCGCCAGAATTGCTAGGACTCAGGGGCGATGGTGAACGGCATCACGCTGGCGGGGGTATCGGTCTCGCCGATGAACAGGCGAATCTCGTACTCGCCCGGCTCGAAGCCGCTGTCCTGGCCAAAAAAGAAGTGCCCTGTGCCGCTCGCGGCCAGGCCCCAGATGAAAGTGCTGTCGTCGAATAGCTCGCCGTCCTTGTAGATGGCGCGCCGCCACAGCGCGCCTTCGCTCATGGCGCTGAACTCGACGAAGAAGAAGATGCGCTTGGTGCCAGCAGCGAACGTGGTGCGCGGGTTCACCGGGCGCAGCGCAGCGTCAATCTGATCGCTGAGCGCGGCAATGCGCAGTACGGCGTCGGGGAGGGGCGTGACGCTGGACGTAGCGGGCATCACTTGCGGCGTGAAGGTCGGAAAGAGCGTGGCCGTCGGCGTGAAAGCGGGAGTTGCTGTAATAATGACGATCATCAGCGC
>JAGPFT010000462.1 GCA_018056405.1 Anaerolineae bacterium | reverse complement strand
CGCAAGGGCGGGTTTGCAAACCCGCCCCTACAGGCCTCTCCCCCTCAATCCCCCTCTCCAGCCGAGCTAGAGAGGGGGACTTTGATCGCTGGTTGGGGCGTTTTCCCCCTCTCTGGCTTTGCCGGGGAGGGGGCCAGGGGGAGGGGCCTTCCGCCGCTAAGACTTCCGAAGTTTCCGAAAACTTCGGAAGTCTGCCGTTCGAGCGCCGGCGCAAGGGCGGGTTTGCAAACCCGCCCCTACAGGCCTCTCCCCCTCAATCCCCCTCTCCAGCCGAGCTAGAGAGGGGGACTTTGATCGCTGGTTGGGGCGTTTTCCCCCTCTCTGGCTTTGCCGGGGGAGGGGCGTTCCCGTGAGCGGCGGGCCAGCAGCGCGGCTATCCCATCACAGCACGCTGCCGATGCGCTGGCGCACATCCTCGGCGAAACGCTCGATGAAGCTCAGCGTGTACGCCACAATATCCAGCGACGGATCGGCGATCAGCGGCGTCAGGTCCATGGCGAAGGTCGTACCGGTGGTCACGTCCCCCTCGTGCGAGGCGTGGTAGGTGGCATGCGCGCGGCGGCGGCCCATCGTCGCCAGGTCGTAGCGCTTGCCGCCGCTGATCTGCGAGTCGAAGATGCCGACCAGCGCGGCCTGCAAGTTCTCCTGCGCCGACAGGTTAAAGGCCACCTTGTCCGCGTCGGGCAGCCAGTCGAGATCGCGCCACACCTCGCAGCCGTAGACCTTCTGCGGGCGCTCCCCGGCGGGCAGGCGGCGCAGCGCAGCGATCACCTTGGTGACCACGCCGACATGCGTGGTGTGCTTGTCGGCCAGGTTGTGCGTGTAGACCACCTGGGGGTGCGTCGCGCGCAGCAAAGTGAACAGGTCATCCACCGGGTCGCTGTTAGCCCCATCCTTGACGGCACTGCTGGGATAGTTCAGGAACACGTGCGCGGCGTATTCGCCGACGAAGGCGGCCTTCTTCTGCTCGCGGATGCGCACCAGGCGCATCTGCTCGTCAGTGTAGTCGGCGTACAGGCCCGTGCGCGACGAGCCAGCCCCGTCGGTGACGGTGACGCCGGTCAGCCAGCGGTCGTCGCGCTGGTAGCACTGCAAGATGCCATCCATGGCCATGATCTCGATGTCGTCCTGGTGGGCGGCGATGGCCAGGTGCGTGGTGCGGGCCAATGCCTGCTCGGCGGGCAGCCCGTCGGGGACGAAGATTTGTGCGCTTGCGAGCTTGAACTGCATGTGACTCTCTCCCTGGAAAGTAGCTGTCAGCCTTCAGCCTTCAGCTATCAGCGGTCAGTTGTCAGAGAAGATGGCCCGTGTGAACACCCCCGCCCGACCTGTCACCGACAACTGAAGACTGAAAACCGATCACCAAGAACGGGTGCGAGCAAAGGTTGTCACCAAATCGCTTGCTGAGGGGCAATGACCTCACCCCCAGCCTCGCTACGCTCGGCTTGCCCCCTCTCCGCTGCGGAGAGGGGGCGGCGAGGCGCGTTAGCACCGAGCGGGGGTGAGGTAAATCAAGGCCCGGCAAACTGCCTGACAGGTTCTGCACGCACTCCAAGAACCACCTACCCCAACTGCGGCAGGCTCGCCGCAGCGATGGACTGCCCGACGCGGCGGCTCTTCTCATCCGGCAGTTGAATGTGCAGCCGCGCGGCCAGGTCGGGGAACTCCCCGCGCAGCACCTCATTGGCCGCCTCGAGGATCAGCGTCCCGCCGCGCCCCGACGTGACGCGCCCCAGGATCAGCGCGTGCTTGAGCGCGTAGAAGTCGGCGTAGTGAGCCAGCGCGTAGCCAAGATAGACACCAATCGTCTGCCAGATTTGAGTCGCGCCCGCGTCGCCGGCCTCCAGCTTCTCTTGCACGGTCTTGAGCTTCTCGGCGTCGGTCACGCCGGCGGGCACGGTGATGCCCGCGCGTGGTGCCAGGCGGAAGACCGCCTGCTGCGAGAAGTAGAGCGCCCCCACGCCCCGGTCGCCCGACCATTCGTCGGCGGGCGCGTCGGGCTGGTAGTCCACCGGGGCGAAGGCCAGCTCATTCAGCCAGTCGGTCAGGCTGCCCGTCGGGGTGACGTAGCCGGCGGCCTGGCTCGACCCCAGGGCCACGCCGAGAATGCTGTCATCCTCCAGCGACATCGAGCCGGCCAGGGCCGTCACCTCGCCATCGTTGATCACTTCCAGCGGCACGCCGCCCATCGCCTGGCGGATGCGGGCGAACAGACTGCGCACCTCGCCGTAACGCTCGGCGGGCACGCCGCGAAACAGCGAGGCGACCATTGGGCAGTTGTCCACATAGACGCCCGCCGAACTGCCGCCGATGGCGTCCACACGCGGCAGCTTGGACGCGGCCAGTTGCAGCGCGGCCAGGATGCGCTCGTAGTGGTAGGTCGGGTCGCTGTTCTGGCGCGGCTCCCAGACGATCTCCGTGCTGAAGACTGGCTCGCCGTCAATCACCGCCGACACCTTGAGGTCGGACGCGCCCAGGTCAAACCCGATGCGGCAGCCGTCCAGGTGACGGCCTAGCCGCTTCTCGCTCTCGCGGGCCGGAGGCACCTCGTCCGCCGCGCAGGGGACGACGGTGAACGGCTGCTGGTAGACCTGCTCGCCCATGAAATAGTAATCGAAGGCGCGTGGGCCGTCCGGCGCGTAGATGTGGCGCAGATGCTCACCGATGGCGCGCGGCCCGCCCGCGTAGACCTTCCAGCCGCCGCGCTGCCACAGCAGGAACTTGACCAGGCGCTCGGCGTACTGCAGGTTAGCTTCGGCGCGCAGGTGCCCGTCTGGGAAGACGGTCGTCTCGAAGCGCGATAGCGTGCCGCCGGCGCGCTCCAGGCCAAGCGCCAGCGGAACTCCAACCCCCGATGCGGCGACTTCTGCTTGAAAGGCGTGGTTAGCCAGCACTGCCGGACGAAAATCGGGATCGAGCGGCGGGACGAAGCGTGGGGCGATGAGCGTGAGTGCTTGAGTCATGGCGGCGTTTCTCCGGGATGAGTGGTGACTGGTTGTTGGTTGTCAGTTGTCAGCGATGAGTCGGCAGCGGCAGTGAGTCCTGGCCCATCAGCCGGGAGACCCGGCGGGCCAGCACATAGTATAACGCTCTGTGTCAGGAATGGGAGACGAAGAGACGAAGGAGCGGTGCATTCGCTTTTTGGGGCAGTGATCTTGAGCCGCTGAGATGACGAGGACGCGGAGGGGAAAGTCGGAAAAGCTCTGAGGCTTTCTCTGCGACCCCTGCGCGCTCTGTGAGGGACCGGTTGAGAAGCCCGCGGCGCGGGTTTACCTCACCCCTCAATCCCCTCTCCACACGCGGAGAGG
>JAGPFT010000016.1 GCA_018056405.1 Anaerolineae bacterium | reverse complement strand
CGTGCGCAGCACGCGCAAAGTGTCCTACATTGAGGCGAATCCGAAGGCGGCGGTCGCCATCGGCGGCGCGCCGGGCGATGGCGGGGGCTACCTGATCAAGGGGGAGATCGCCATCGAACCAGACCCAGACGATGTGTGGGTGCGCCGCATGTGCCAGCACTACGAAGAGCCGGAACAAGCCGAGCGGGATGTCGCGGACTGGGCTGACCTGGACATCATCGTGCTGCGCCTGAAGCCGCGCAAGGTGATCAAGGTGGCGTGATCGGCTCCGCTATCGGCGCTAGCTCGACGATCAGGCCATCGCTCCACTCATACTTGGCATCCATCAGCGCCGAGACCGCAGCGGCCAGTTCTGGTTCCTGGGCGGGGTCCACGATGCGCCCTGTTCCGGCGAAGGCCTTGTCCTCGACGTGAAACGTCACGGCGGGGTTGCGCCGGATGTTCTGCACCCAGTGCGATTGCTCGCGCTTCTCTGAGACCAGGTAGTAGCGCCCGTCGTGCGCCACGAACCAGATTTCGATCCTGTGAGGGCTGCCGGAGCGCCAGCCGGTCGTGGTCAGGTAAAGGTACAGCGGTTCATTGGGCATGGGGTGTATCCTCGGCGATCTGGGCTGAGAGAGCACTGTGTGCCCATTCTATCACGCGATCTCGGTCGTGTGCAGTATGCAGGTGACGCGATTGACCTCACCCCCGCTCGGCGCTGGTGCGCCTCGCCTCCCCCTCTCCGGTCAATACACAACGGAGAGGGGGAAGAGCCGAGCGTAGCGAGGTCAGGGGGTGAGGTTGATCGGTCGCCCTCTCAATGCTTCTCACGCTGCTGTCCGCCCCTGAACCCACAAGGGGGGAAGGGCCTGGCGTGCGCGCTTTTCTCCCTTCTCCCCTCGTGGGGGAAGGGCCGGGGATGGGGGGAGAAGTCCTTCCAACCCCTATCCCCCCGGCTCCCTTTCTCCGCTCGCGGGGAAAGGGCGAGCAAGCTCAAGTCCCTCCCTGCTGGCGGGGAGGGATTGAGGGTGGGGTTGCCATGACCCCTCACCCCCTCCCCACTCTCTTTTCTCTGTGCTCTCTGCGCCTCAGCGGTGATCTTTTGCCCCAGAAATGAGATACGCCCCACCCTGCGCAGTGCCTTGACTTCTGTTCGTCCACACCGTATGCTAGGCCCAATAGCGCCCTGGGTTTGCACACAAGACGAACGGACCGATGGCTATCACAGAACGCGCACACGAAAAACTCACTTTCCTCTACGGCCCGCAGCGCGGCGTCGCCTGCCTGGAGCGGTTGCTCGCCCGGCTCGCGGACTTCCGCGCCCGCCATCCCCAGTTGTCGCAGCAGCCCGTCGCCCCCCAGGAGCGCTTCACCGAGCGCGATGTCGTGCTGATCACCTACGGCGATTCGCTGCGCGCGCCGGGTGAAGCGCCGCTCAAGACGCTGCACGGCTTTCTGCGGCGCAGGCTGGCCGGGGCCATCTCGACGGTGCACATCCTGCCCTTCTTCCCCTATTCGTCCGATGACGGCTTCTCGGTCATTGACTACCTGGCCGTGAACCCCGACCTGGGCGACTGGGACGACATAGACCGGCTGGCGGGCGATTTCAAGCTGATGGTGGACGTGGTGATCAACCACGTTTCGGCGCGCAGCGCGTGGTTCCAGCGCTTCCTGGCCGGCGACCCGGCCTACCAGGACTTCTTCATCTGCGTGGACCCGGCCACTGACCTGTCGAGCGTCGTCCGTCCGCGCACACTGCCGCTGCTCACCGCGGTCGAGACGGCGAACGGCGTGCGCCACGTGTGGACGACCTTCAGCAGCGACCAGATTGACCTTAACTTCGCCAACCCGGACGTGCTGCTGGCCATGGTGGACGTGCTGCTGTTCTACGTGGCGCACGGCGCGAGCCTGATCCGCCTGGATGCCATCGCCTACCTGTGGAAGACCATCGGGACAAGCTGCATTCACCTGCCTGAGACGCACACAGTTGTGCGCCTGTTCCGCGACATTCTCGACGAGGTTGCGCCGAACGTGGCGCTGATCACCGAGACGAACGTCCCCCACGCCGAGAACGTCTCGTATTTCGGCGACGGCACAGACGAAGCCCAGCTTGTCTACCAGTTCACGCTGCCGCCGCTGCTGCTGCACACCTTCGCCACCGGCGACGCCACCAAACTCAGCCAGTGGGCGGCGGGGCTGGAGAAAGTCTCTGACCAGACCTCGTTCTTCAACTTCACCGCGTCGCACGACGGGATCGGCGTGCGTCCGGTGGAGGGGATTCTCACGCCGGAGGAGGTGGCGGCGTTGGTGGCGCGAGCGCGCGCGCACGGCGGCGACGTGTCCTTCAAGAACAACTCCGACGGCACGCGCAGCCCTTACGAGCTAAACATCAATTACTTCGATGCGCTTTCCAATCCGGCGGGCGGCGAGCCACTAGTGCTGCAGGCGCGGCGCTTCCTGGCCTCGCAGGCGATTCAACTGGCCTTCGTCGGCGTGCCGGGCATCTACATTCACAGCCTGCTCGGATCGCGTAACTGGAACGAGGGCGTGGCCCAGACCGGCGCGCTGCGCACGATCAACCGCGAGAAGCTGTGGTGCGACGCGGTGGAGGGCGCGCTGGACGATCCGGAGTCGCTGCGTAGCTACGTTTTCTACGCCTACCGCGACCTGATCGTCCGCCGCACCAGCGAGTGCGCCTTCCACCCCAATGGCGCGCAGCGCGTGCTCGATCTGCACCCGGCGGCCTTCGCCCTGCTGCGCACGTCGCCGGACGGGGCTGAGCACGTCGTCGCCGTCACCAATGTCTCCGACGGGCCGATCACCGTTGACCTGGCCGGCGTGCCGCTTGAGGGCCTTCGCGCCTACCGCGACGCGCTGACCGGCCAGGAGATAGCGTCCGCCGCGCCGCTGACGCTGGAGCCGTATCAGGTGGCCTGGCTCAAGCCGCAGGGAAGTGATCGGTGATCAGTTTTCAGTGACTCAGGTGAGGGCAGGAGGAAGGGGCCACAAGAGGCCCCTATCCCCCGGCCCCTTCCCCCAGCCAAGCTAGGGGAAGGGGAGAGCGGCCAGCCTGACTCCCCCTCTCCACCAAGTGGAGAGGGGGCTGGGGGGTGAGGCTAGACGTGAGACTCTCGCTTGGTTTCGCGTTTGCTCAACACCTGTCGGCCCCTTCCCCCAGCCAAGCTAGGGGAAGGGGAGAGCGGCCAGCCAGAGTCCCCCCTCTGGCCTGGCTGGAGGGGGGATTGAGGGGGGAGGCGTTCAGCGAGTATTCTTGACTTTCCCCAGGTAATGGGTTGTTTATGGACGCTACGTCGGCATCCTATATTGACAACCGAAAACTGACGCCTGATCACCGATCACCGACGACCACACACAGGAGCGTTCCCCATGCGCATCGGATTCGTCGCCACACGCATCGCCGGGCTGGACGGCGTTTCGCTGGAGATCACCAAGTGGGCGGAGGTGCTGCGCCGGCTGGGCCACGAGCCGTACTTCTGCGCGGGCGAGTTGGGCGAGTACGCGCAGCCTGGCCTGGAAGCGCCGCCCTTCCACTTCCAGCACCCGGAAGCCATCGCCCTGCACGACGAAGCCTTCAGCGGCGCGGAGGAATCGCGGGCGCTCTACCAGCGCATCGCGGAGTCGGCGGGGCGGCTTAAGGCGACGCTCTACGAGTTCGCGGATCGCTTCCAACTGGACGGGATCATCCCCCAGAACGCCCAGGCCATCCCCATGCAGATCGCCCTGGGCGTAGCCCTGCGCGACTTTATCAGCGAGACGCACATCCCGACCATCGGCCACCACCACGACTTCTACTGGGAGCGCGAGCGCTTCATCGTCAACCGCATCCCCGACATCCTGCTGACCGCCTTCCCGTCCGAGGGCACTTCCACGCGCCATGTGGTGATCAGCACAGCCATGCAGCGCGAGCTATTCATGCGCCGCCGCCTGAGCGCAACCTATGTTCCCAATGTCTTCGACTTCCGCAACCCGCCCCCGCCGCCGGACGACTACGCGCTGACTGTGCGCGACGAACTGGGCATCGCCCCGGACGAACGGCTGATCCTCCAGCCGACGCGCATCGTGCGCCGCAAGAACATCGAGCGGGCGGTCGAGTTGGTGCGCCAGTTGAGCGCGCACGACCCCCGGCACCGCTACGTCCTGGTCGTCACCGGCTACGCGGGCGATGAGTCCGGCTCGTACTACGACTGGCTGCTGCGCCAGGTGGAGACGGCGGGCATTCGCGCCCTGTTCATCGGCGACCGCATCGTGGAGCGGCGCGGCGTGCAGGACGGGCGGCGCACCTACACGCTGTGGGACATCTACCCGCACGCCGACTTCGTGACCTATCTCAGTTCGTATGAGGGCTTCGGCAACGCGCTGATCGAGACACTCTACTTCCGCAAGCCGCTGGTCGTCAATGCGTACACCGCGTACCGCTCGGACATCAAGCCGGCGGGCGTGCGCGCAGTGGAGATTCGTGAGGAAGTGACGCCGCAGACGGTGCGCGACGTGCTGGCCCTGCTCGACGATCCGGCGGAAGTGGCGCGCCTGGTCGCGCACAACTACGCGGTGGGGCAAACGCATTTCTCGTATGAGGTGCTGGAGTCCAGGCTGCGGGCGCTGTTGGCGTGAGGGCGGGCGCGACCGAATAATTGAGAAAGAATTGATAATTGTAGTGCAAGTTCGTTTATCTTAATACTAAATGAATTGACATCCAAAACGTTTTGGATTATGGTAGGAGTATCTATCCAAAACGTTTTGGATGAGACGATGAAAGTTACACTTAAAACAATTGCTGAAGAAGCGGGCCTTTCGATCACCACAGTCTCACGGGCGCTGGCCGGGTACACCGATGTTAACGAAGACACCCGCCGCCGCATCGTAGCCATTGCCCAACGCCTCGGCTACCAGCCCAACCTTGCTGCCCGCCATTTGCGCAGCAAGCAGACGCACACCATCGGGATGGTCATCCCGCTCACCTCGTACTTTTCCGATCCGTTCTTCATGGAGCTGCTCTCTGGCGTGGGCCGCCAGGCCGCCGAATATGGCTATGACCTGTTGCTCTCGGCCCAGCAGCCGGGCGAAGAAGAACTTAGCGCCTACCGGCGCATGGTCGCCAGCAGCCGCATTGATGGCGTGGTGCTCGCCCGCGTGCTGGCGGACGATCCGCGCATCGCCTTTCTGAAGGAGGCGCATCACCCGTTCGTCGCTTTCGGGCGCTCGAACGCCAACGACTACCCGTACATTGACGTGGATGGGGCGACTGGCGTGTATCACCTGGTCGGGCACCTGATCGAGCGCGGGCACCGGCGCATCGCCATGATTCTGTCGCCGCGCAAGCTGGCCTTCACTACGGCGCGCTTTGAGGGCTATCAGCGGGCGCTGAACGAAGCGGGCATCGCCCTCGTCGAACAGTACGTCGTCGAGTCCGACCTCACGCAGGAGGGAGGGCGCACGATGGCGCAGTGCCTGCTCGATCTCCCCTCCCCCCCAACGGCCATCGTCGCCTGTAACGACGCGATGGCCATCGGGGCCATGCAGGCGATCCGGGCCTGCGGGCTGGCGGTGGGGCGCGATGTGGCTGTCGCCGGTTTTGACGACATTCCCACGGCGGCCTTTACCGATCCGCCGCTGACGACGGTCCGCCAGCCGATCTATGACATCGGGCGGCGGGCACTGGACATGTTGATCTGTGTTATCCGTCAGGAGCCGCTGGACGAGGCACACGTGCTGCTGGTTCCAGAGCTAATTGTGCGACAGTCCAGCGGTGCCCCCCCCGTCAGGTAAGCAGTTGTGTCAAGGAGGTGACCAGAGAACCCGGACCCGTCTCAATCTCGTGGAGCATATCGCGTAGCAGAGTGGTTATGTACAGCCGAAAACAGGAGAGAAGCTCATGGCTCGTAACAAGTTTCGCGTATTAGGGGTTTTGCTAGTGGTGGTCTTGCTGACCGGCGTGGTGGGTGTTTCCGCCCAGGATGGCAAGGTCACGTTCATGTCTACGCAGTTCAACATTGTCGAAGAAACCGACAAGGCGCGGGTTATCCTGGCCGACTTCGGTGAAGTGGACTTTGTGCCCAGCGAAGAAGGCTCGATGATTGACCTGCTGAAGGCCGAAGCCGAAGCTGGGTCCGGCACAGTGGACCTGGTGGGTGCGCTGCATGGCACGTTCCCGGTGCTGCAGCAAGAAGACCTGCTCTTCGACCTGACCGACCTGCTGGCCGAGATCGAGGCCGAGTACGAGCTGCCCGCCGCCTTCGTCGAGCTGGGTAAGCTGGGCACGGCGGACTACCAGTACTACATCCCCTGGACGCAGGCGACCTACATCATGGCCGCCCATGTAGATGCCCTTCAGTACCTGCCGGAAGGCGTAGACATCAACGCCCTGACCTGGGAGCAACTGGCGGCCTGGGCCAAGAACATGTACGACGCCACCGGCGAAGCTCAGCTTGGGTTGCCGGTCGCCGGCCTCTTCCACCGCTTCCTGCAGGGCTACCTGTACCCGTCCTTCACCGGCGGCATGGTGACCGGCTTCAAGAACGCTGACGCTGCCGCCATGTGGGAGTGGTTCAAGACCGACCTGTGGCCCTATGTCCATCCGCAGTCCATCACCTACGATTTCATGCAGGAGCCGCTGCTCGCTGGCGAAGTGTTGGTCGCTTTTGACCACACGGCGCGCCTGATCAATGCCTTCAACGAGAAGCCAGAAGAGTTCGTGGGCTTCCCGGCCCCGACAGGCCCGGCGGGTCTCGGTTTCATGCCGGTGGTGGTGGGTCTGGGCATCCCCTACACGGCCCCCAACCCGGATGGGGCTGAGGCGCTGCTGAAGTACCTGCTCCTGCCGGAGACGCAGGCCCGCGTGCTGCAAGACCTGGCCTTCTTCCCGGTCGTGAGTGGCGTTGACACGACGAACCTGTCGGCGGGCGTGGCCATCGAGGCGGCTGCTGTGTTGGCCCAAGCGAACTCGCCCGATGCGCTGCCGGCGCTGCTGCCGGTGGGCTTGGGCACGCGCGGCGGTGAGATCAACGAGATCTTCCGCAATGTCTTCACGCGCATTGTGCTGAACGGTGAAGACATTCAGACCGTGCTCGACGAGGAAGGCGCCAGCCTGCAAACGTTGCTGGACGAAACCGGCGCTCCTTGCTGGCCGCCCGATGCGCCTAGCGAAGGGGCCTGCCAGCTTCAGTAGCTCTGGCTACGTTTGCGTGATAGGGTAAACTGAGTTCCTTGACAGGGGGAAGGGCGCAACGGGGTTCTTCCCCCTGTCATCATCTAGAGCAGAAGGGCGGCGCACTATGAAAAGTCTCAAGTCCAATCTTGCACCGTATCTGCTGATCTTGCCCTCCTTCATCTACCTGGCCGTGTTCTTCGCCTGGCCGATGGTGCGCTCGCTGCAACTGGCTTTTGTGCGCGACAGCCAGATTCTACCTGTGCTCAGCGAGCCGGAAGAAAAAGCCGATGTCCTCGGACGCCTGGAAATGCAGGTCGAGGTGGCGGTGATAGATCGCGTCAAGCGCGAGGAGGTGCTGCCCAACGGGCGCACGCGCTCGATCTACTGGTTCAAAATCGCTGCGGAAACGGTCAGCGGCGAGCCGGTTGAGGGTTGGGTGCACCAGAAGAACCTGTTCATCAAGTCGCGGACAGAGTCAGACACGGCTCGCGTAGTCAGCGGAGAGGGCGCGAAAGAGTGGACGCTTGATTATGTCAAGCGCATGGTCAATGACTACCGCTTCCGCGAGGCGCTGCGAACCACGCTGCTGCTGATCGTGCTCATCCTGCCGATCCAGTTCGTGCTGGCCATCACCATGGCCCTGGTGCTGCAATCCCAACTGCGGGGCAACAGCATTTTCCTGTACATTTACGCCATCCCGCTGGGTATCTCCGACCTGGCCGCCGGCCTGGTCTGGGTGGCGATCTTCACCCAGCGTGGCTATTTGAACACGCTGCTCACCAAGCTGGGAATCATAGATCAGCCGTATATCTTTCTCTCTGCGGAGAACCAGCACTGGATGATCGTGGCGATTGTGCTGGCTGAGATCTGGCGCGCCACGTCCATTGTCATGGTCATTGTCGTGTCGGGCTTGCAGGCTATCCCGCGCGAATATCTGGAGGCGGGCGAGCTGTTCGGGGCTGGCTTGTGGCAGCGCCTGCGCCACATCATCCTGCCGCTGCTCAAGCCCAGCCTGCAGGTGGCGCTCATTCTGCGCACGATCCTGGCCTTCCAGGTGTTCGCGGTGGTGGTGGCCATCACCGGCGGGCGCGTGCTGACTGTGCTGGCCTACGAGACCTATCGCTGGTACGACCCCGGCGATAGCGGCTTCAATAACCCCCACATGGCTGCGGCCTATGCCGGCTTCATCATGCTGATCTCGCTGGCCTTCGCCGTGTTCTACCTGCGCACCGTCCGCACCCAAGAGGAGGCAGCCAGAGAATGACTACCCGCGCTCTCGACTCCGTGCAGCGCCGCGCTCTTCGCCAGCGGCAGCTCAACCGGGCCGGCGTCTACGCGCTGGCGATTCTGCTCGCACTCTGGATTCTGCTGCCGATCTGGTTGATCGGCACGATGGCCTTCAGCACGCGCGACGATGTGTACGGCTTCCCCAAGCAGATTGTGCCGATTCCGTTCACCACCGAAACGATGCGGTTCTTCATTGACCAGCCGGGCATCCTTGACGGCACGCGCAACAGCATCGTGGTCGCCGTGATCACGCTGGTGCTGTCCACGGCCATTGCCGCGCCCGCCGGCTATGCCATCTCGCGCTACTTTTTCGTGGGGCGCGATGCATATCGGCTGGGCATTCTGGCCGTGCGCGCCTTCCCCATCGTGATTCTGGCGGTGCCGCTGGCGGTGACGTTCATCGAGTGGGGCATGTTCGACAAGGTGTACAGCGTGGCGCTGATGCACACCGCCCTGACTCTGCCCACGACCATCCTGGTCGTGTCGAGCGTGTTCACCAGCGTCCCGCGCGAGTTAGAGGAAGCGGCCAAAGTCTTCGGCTGCAATGCTTACCAGGCCTTCATGCGCGTGGTGCTGCCGCTGGTGCTGCCCGGCATCGCGGCTTCGGCGATCTTCACCTTCGTCATGTCCTGGAACGAGGTGTTCGCGGCCACGCTGCTGACCATCCGCAACCGGACGCTGCCGGCGCTGATCCTCTACCAGCTCAACAAGTCGTCGTTGCAGTTCCAGTACGCCGGCGGCTTTTTCATGCTTGTCCCGTCGCTGATCTTCATCTTCGTCATCCGGCGCTATCTGTTCAACATGTGGGGCCAGATCACGAAATAGGGGAAAGACTATGGCTGAAATCCGCATTGAGAATGCAGTCAAGACGTTCGGCAAGGTAGTCGCCGTAGACAATGTGAGTCTCACCGTCAAAGAGCACGAGTTCGTCGTGCTGCTGGGGCCGAGTGGCTGCGGCAAAACTACGCTGCTGCGGGCGATTGCCGGGCTGGGCCTGGTGGATTCGGGGCGGATCATGATCGGCGACCGCGACGTGACTTACCTGCCCCCCAAAGATCGCAACATCTCAATGGTCTTCCAAAGCTACGCCATCTTCCCCCACATGCGCGTGTTCGATAACATTGCCTTTGGGCTGAAGATGAAGCACATGCCGAAGGAGGAGATCAAGCAGCGCGTGCAGTCGGCGGCGGAACTGTTGCACATCGAGAGCTTCCTGGATCGCTACCCGTCGCAGATGAGCGGCGGGCAGCGCCAGCGCGTGGCTGTGGCCCGCGCCATCGCCGTGCACGCCGAGGTGCTGCTGATGGATGAGCCGCTCAGCAACCTGGACGCACTGCTGCGCCTGGAGATGCGCGCCGAACTCAAGCGCCTCCTGGCCGAGCTAAAGGCGACGACGGTTTATGTGACGCACGATCAGATCGAAGCGCTGAGCATGGGCGACCGCATCGCCGTCATGCGCGAGGGCAGGATTCTCCAGTTCGATTCGCCGACCAAAGTCTACGACATGCCGGCCGACCGCTTCGTCGCGGGCTTCATTGGCACGCCGCCGATGAACTTCCTGGAAGGACAGGTGCAGCGGCAGAATGGGGCGATCAGCGTCTATATCGGCGACTACGCCCTCAAGCCCATCCCGGAGATGGCCGAGACGCTGGCACGCTACGAGGGTGGGCCGATTATCGCCGGTATCCGCGCCGAGAACATGGAGGCGCTGAGCCAGCCCGCCGAGGATGCGCTGAAAGTCACGGTGCTGGTGGTGGAGCCGCTGGGATCGCAGAACCTGCTGACCATCCGCATCGGCGGCGACATCATCAAGATCGCCACGCACCCGAACTTCCGCGCTGCGCCCGACCAGAATATCTGGATTCGTTTCCCCAGTGACAAGATTCGCTGGATTGACCGCGACAGCGGCAAAACGCTTCTTCCTGACCTGGATAAGCTGATGGCATGAGCAGGGGCGAAGGGGAGCGGGCGCTCGATTCTGCCCGGCACAACAAGCCGCTGGACTTTGGGGCGGATGGCGTTATTGGCAGCGTGGACACGAGCGGGTGCTTGATCGCGCTCAACACGGGCCACGAGCAGGTTGGGTTTGTCACGCTGACCAGCGCTGATCCCTTCCCCGAAAGCCAGCGCTACAACCCGGATGCGGTGCGCCACTATCGCGCCGGGCTGGCGCTGCTGGACGGCTTCGGGCCGCAGTTCGCGCTGCCGGTGAGGGAGCGCACCGCGCGGCTGCTGGCCGACGCCATCCCGCAGCTAACCCTGGCCCTGGCCGACGGGACATCCGCCACCATGACCGCCTGGGCGGGCGGCGGCAGGGCCTTCCAGCGGTGGATGGTCAGCGCGCCGTACCGCTGGCGCGGGCGGCTGTCGCTGCAACGCTGCGCCTACACCCAGTTGACCGAGGGCGGGCCGTTGCCCATGCTGCCCATCCAGACGCGGGCGCAATTCGCTGATGGCGTGCTCACCCTCGAAAATCCTGCGCTCCCCTGGGCGGCGGCCATCGCCGGGTTCCCGCCGGGCGAGGCGTGGGAGCGGGCCGCCGACGGCCCGCTGGAGGTGGACATCGCCGGCGCGCCGGGGACGACGACGCTCATCTACGGCTTCGGCCCGACCGCAGCGGAGGCGCGTGCCTCCGCACTGCGCCTGGCTCAAGAGCCGGCCCCCAGCCTGGAAGCTGCGTGCGAGGCGTGGCGCGCGCGCTTCGACGGCGTGCCCGACGATCTCATCGTTCGGCGCGGCCTCGCCTACGGGCTGGTGCTCGCCGTGCCGGTGGGCGAGACGTGCTGTATCCTCACCGATCACATGCTGCTGCCGCTTTCGTGGAACCGCGACGCCTACTACGTGGCTCGCGCCCTGCTCTCCTGGCGGCGGGATGTGGCCGACGTGGTGCGCCGGCACCTGCTGTGGATGTTCGAGGTGGCCGAGCGACCCCAGGGGGATTGGGGCCGCTGCTACCTGGCGAACGGGCAGATCAAGGATGCAGCGTTCCAGCTTGACCAGCAGCTTTTCCCCCTGCTGGAACTGGCCGAGTACGTCGCCGAGACGGGCGACCGCGCCACCTGGGAGCGATTGCGCCCCGTCGTCGGGCCGCTGGTCGAGAGGCTGCTGGCGCGCAAGGCGGCGCGCGCCTGGCTGTTCCCCACCGACGAAACGCCCGCCGACGATCCGGTGGCGCTGCCCTACCATCTGTCCAGCCATATCCTGTTGTGGCATACCTTCCGCCAGGTCGCCGCGCTGGACGCCGACACGCGCCTGGCCGACATCGCCGAGGAGGTGCGCCGGACGGTCTTCGAGCGGTTTGTGGCAGAGCGCGACGGGCAGACGCTCTACGCCTACGCCACCGACGGCGCGGGACGCTTCCACTTCTACCACGACGCCAACGACATCCCGCTGGCCCTGGCTCCGTTGTGGGGCTTCACGCCCGCCAGCGATCCGGTCTGGCGGGCGACGGTGGATTTTGCCTTCTCAGCGGCGAACGAAGGCGGCTGCTACGCGGGGCGACTGGGGTCGGTGCACACGCGCGCGCCCTGGCCGCTGGGCGACGTGCAGGACGCGCTGATCGCCCGGCTGTTGGGCGACGCTGAACGCGAGCAACGGGCCTGGGCGCGCCTGGACGAAGCGATGCAGTGGGATGGGGCGCTGCCCGAAGCCTGCCATCCGGCGACGGGGGCGGTCGTCTCGCGGCACTGGTTCGCCTGGCCGAATGCGGCGGCGGCGTGCCTGGCGCTGGGAGCGTTCGGCGCGTAGGTAGAGCATCCCCTAGGGGTAAATTGATGCAGATTAGACAATCAGCGCGGATCCCGTGCCAGGCTCGCAGGGGCGCTGCATTCCCTGTCCCGTAGGGGCGTATGGCCATACGCCCCTACGACCCAACCGGTCTCGCGTAGGAGCGCAGCAGAGTGTCACCCGCTGTAGGGGTATACCAACCCGACACGGGAGACGTGCGGCTTTACCTCACCCCTCCATCCCCTCTCCACACGCGGAGAGGGGACTTAACCACACCATGACGCCCCCTCTCCACCACGTGGAGAGGGGGCCGGGGGGTGAGGCTTTCAAACGGCCTCTGGCGCGGACATGAGCGCCCGCCTGGTCACGTCCCGAGACAAGGGTGATGGGCAGTTCCAGGTGTCGTCACCGCCAGGGAGTAAAACCTTATGGCCGGATTTCGTCGCATAACCCTCCGTCGTGTGACACAGAGCAGTGCCCCTACGTTCCGCGCGTGGTATTCGCACTGATTCGTCAATCTGCATCAGTATGCCCCGGCAGGAACACGCCACCAGCCCCCCGCGCCTGTGCCCGGTCTGCATCCAGACTTCCGAAGTCTGGCAGACTTCGGAAGTCTTGCTCTGTATCCCACTTGCTTGACTTGCCACTCAGCCCGTCGTATGATGAGGGTACCGACAATACAAGTCCGTACATGTACGCATGAAACCGTTTACACTTGCTCACGAAAGCGCTTTGCCCCTGCACCGGCAGCTTCTCAACGAACTGCGCCATGCCATCCTGACCGGTGAGCTTAAGCCGCACGACCAACTGCCTGGCGAGCTGGAGCTGGTGGGCCAACTGGGGATCAGCCGGGCGACCATCCGCCGGGCCTGGGAATCGGCCCTGGAAGAGGGGTTGCTCTACCGCGTGGCGGGCAAGGGGACCTATGTCTCGGACCTTCAGCCCAGCCTGCCCAAGCGTAAGATTGTTGGGTTTCTGGTGCCTGGCTTTCACAGCGCGTTCGATAGCCAATTGCTGGCCGGCGCGGAGAACGTCTTGCGCTCGCAGGGGTACGGCGTGCTCTTCGCCTGCACCGAGCGCGACGTGGACGAGGAAAACCGGCTGCTGCGCGAAATGTGCGATGACGGCGTGGCCGGGCTGCTGATCTGGCCGGCGATCACCCCTGTCACCAACGGGCGCTACCTCCTGACGGCTCAATCCCGCCTGCCAATTGTGCTGCTCGACCGCCCGCTGCCGGGGCTGGCGCTGCCTTGCGTGACCAGCCACAACTACCTGGGAGGGATGGAGGCCACCCATCACCTGCTGGCGCTGGGGCACCGCGAGATTGTTTTCCTGGCCAGCCCGCTGCTGGATGTGTGGCCTGTCGCCGAGCGTTTCCGCGCCTATCAGGAGGCAATGCGCAGCGCGGGCCTGGAGCCGTTGCCGCCGCTGCTGATCGGCCCGCGCGAGGAGATGCGGGTGGATGCGGTGCGCTACTCGGTAACCGAAGCCTACGCCAGCGAAATCAGCGACCTGGCGGCGGCGCTGGCGCGCCCTGGCCGCCCGACGGCGATCTTCGCCATGAACGACCTGATAGCCCTATTGACCGTCATTGCGGCGGGTCAGGCGGGGCTGCGCGTCCCGCACGATCTATCGGTGATCGGCTTCGACAATCTCAGCCTGGTTGAGCATTTCGCGCCACCGCTGACAACGGTCGCTCAAGACCCGTTCAAGATAGGGGCTGAGGCGGCCCGGCGTTTGCTGATGATCGTTGAGGGAGGGCCAGCAAACGATGTGTGGACATTGCTGCCAACCCATCTGGTCGTCCGTGCCTCCACAGCCCCGCCCCCGGAAGGAGGTGACTCTCAAAGCATAGCCAATCCTTCGACTTAAAGCTACCTCGTCATAACGCCGTAGGACCGTCAGGCGACGCCGCCGACACCCGCTGAGAGGCGTTCTGCCATCTCGTCGGATGGGCGTCCGCGTCGGCTGGCACAGCGGTCAGCTAGCCGTTCGAACTTAGTGGTTATGGAGGTATTCCCCAATGTCACGTTCTAAGTTCCTTGCCACCCTTACGTTGGTGACCAGCCTGGTCTTGGCGCTGGTGGGCATGGCGTTCAGCGCCAGCCCCGCCCAGGCCCAGGAACCGGTCAAAGTCACGATCACTTGCCGCTGTGTGGTGGGCGGCGTGAACCACAACCTTGCCGTGTGGCTGACCACCTTCGTCATCCCCACCTTCGAGGAGACGATGACGGCACAGGGCACGCCGATTGATGTCGAGCTGGTCGAGTTCGGCGGCGGCGACGAGCAGCTCAAGGAGCAGTACGCCCTCGACCTGAGCGTCGGCAGCGGCTACGACATCATGTCCTTCGATGGCTTCTGGGTGCCGGAGTTCGTCGGCGCGGGTCTGCTCAAGCCGCTGACGGAAGTGGTTGGCCCGGAAGTCAACGACTGGGAAGGTTGGAGCCATATCTCGGAGGGCATCCAGGCCATTCTGTCCTATCAGGGCGAGCGCTACGGTATCCCCTCCGGCACCGATGTCCGCCAGATTTTCTACCGCAAGGACCTCTTCGAGCAGGCCGGCATCGCCCTGCCCTGGC
>JAGPFT010000461.1 GCA_018056405.1 Anaerolineae bacterium | reverse complement strand
GCTCCCCCCTTCCCCTAGCTTCGCTGGGGGAAGGGGCCGGGGGATAGGGGCGTTCTGGCGATTGCCCAACAACAGAGTGAGGGGCCGCTCTGCTCACCGTTAGCCTCACCCCCAGCCTCGCTGCACCGAGCGGGGGTGAGGCTAACCCAGGTGGCCTTACAGGTCTTGTCCGCCCCCGATCACCCCCCGCTCGCTGTCGGGCTGGGCGCGACGGCTGGCTCCGGCGGCAGCCCTTCCGGCTGAACGATGCACAAGCGCGCCCCGCCGTTGAAAGGCCCCTGGCTCGTCAGGCGGATCGCTTCGCCGGTCGTCACATCCAGCAGAGCAATCTGCACGTCGCCCGGCCCGCCGACCGAGGCCAGCAGGTGCGTGTTGTCGCCCCAGGCCCAGGCGATGTCGGCCCCCTCGCCGGCGCGGATCGCCACCGGCTCCGGCTGCTCGAAGTCCAGCAGCCAGATGTCAGCGGTCTGCGGGTCGTTGAGGTCCGTCCAGATGGTATAGGCGATGCGGTCGCCGGTCGGGTCGAAGACCGGCCAGAGCTGATTAGCCTCGCTGAACTCCGGCGGCAGCACGGGGAACTCCCCTTCCACGTCGTCGCCGATCACGGTCAGGAAGAGGTTCCAGGGGCCGAACTGCTCGCTGGAGTAGAGCAGTTGGCGACCATCAGGACTCCACGACGGCGACGTGGCGCGGCCCAACTCGGTCGTCACCTGGCGTTGGCCGCTCCCGTCGGCGTTCATGACCCAGATCGTTGGCACGCCGCCCTCTCGCGTGGAGACGAAGGCGATCTGCGTCCCGTCCGGGCTGAAGACCGGGGCGAAATTCATCCCGGCGGAAGCCGTGAGCGCGAGCGGCGCGCTGCCATCCAGCCGCAGCAGGTAAATCTGGTAGCTGCCACTGGCGTCCGAGGCGAAGACGACCGAGCGGCCATCCGGCGCGCAGGACGGTTCGCGCTCGTCCGCGAGCGAACCGGTCAGTCGGCGCTCAGCGCCGTTGAGCGTCATCAGGAAGAGGTCATCGCTGCCATCGCGGTCGCTGTAGAAGACCACCTGGTACGGCTCGTCGGGGAGTGGAGCGGGCGTGTTCGTCGGCGTGATCAGCGCCCGCGCCGTCTGCGTCGCGCCAATCACGGCGACCGCCGTCTGGGTGAAGGGCAACACGCCCGCCGCCGCCGTGTGGGTCAGGGCGATGCCCGTTGCGCCCAGGGCAACGGTGCTGAGCACGGTGGGAGTGGCCGTAGCAGTCGGCGGGAGGGTCGGCGTGGCGCTGGGTGTGCCCGTCGCGGAGGGCAGGGGCGTCGGCGTGGCGCGGGCGAGCGCGACGACGGGCGCGGGCATGGTGAGCGCCGGCGAAGAGACAGGCGTGTCTACCGGCGGCGCGGCAGTGGCAGTCGCCCCGGCGCGCGCGGTAGCGAGGTCGTCCAGACTGGCCAGCGTCGGGATCGGGGCGGAGTCGTCCCTACCGTCGCCATCGCCCGCGCCGCCACAAGCGGCCAGGGCCAGCATTCCCAGCGCGAGCACGATCCACCGGATGCGCGTTCTGACTGTCGCCACGCTGCTCCTCCTGGTTAGCGGTTGCGGGGCTTTCAGGCCCGGCGCTCATTGTAGTGCACGCGGCGCGATTCGATCAACTGGAGCGAAAGAGCAAGAGCGCACCGCAGAGGTCGCAGGGATTGTAGAGAGGAGCAGAGCGTACCCCTTGCTTTCACCTGTTTTCCCTCTGCGCTCTGTGCGCCTTTGCAGTTCAAGAAATCCCACCTTCATTATGAGATTCTCCTGCTGACGCGCTCCATGCGCGACCCGCTCACTTGTGATAGGCTAGTGGACGAGCGATTGGGTCTGCATGATACCTGTTGAGGGCACATTATGGATTACGCATCAGAAGTTCAAACCAAGCTGGCGCGCGTCCGTGCGCTGATGGACGCGCAGGGGGTGAACACGCTGTGGCTGCGCACGGTGAGCAACGTCGCCTGGATCACCGGCGGGGTGGATACCGCCGTCAACCACGCCGACGCGATGGGCGTGGCCAGTGTGGTAATCACACCCGACACCGCCACCGTGCACACGAACCGCATCGAAAGGCCGCGCCTGGGCACCGAGGACGGTGTTGAGGCGCGCGGTTTCGCCCTGCGCGCGACGCCCTGGGAGCAGCCGGAGCCGATTGACCTGGGCGGCGTGGTGGGTGTTGACACCCCGCTGGACGGGGCCAAAGACCTCAGCCGCGAACTGAAGACGCTGCGCTCGCGTCTGCTGCCGGTCGAAGGGGAGCGCTTCCGCGCGCTGGGCACCGCCTGCGCCAGGGCAATGGACGCCGCGATCCAGCGCGTGCGCCCTGGCATGAGCGAATGGCAGATCGCCGCTGCCCTGGCCAGCGAAACTTACGCCCGCGATGCCACCCCGATCGTCGTGCTGGTCGCCAGCGACGAGCGCATTCACCGCTACCGCCATCCGCTGCCAACCAGCAAGATCATGGATCGTTACGCCATGCTCGTGCTCTGTGGGCGGCAGGCAGGGCTGGTCTGCTCGGTAACGCGGCTGATCCACTTTGGCGCGCTGCCGCCGGACCTGCGCGCCAGGATGGACGCCTGCGCCGGCGTAGACGCGGCGATCATCGCGGCCTCGCAGCCGGGCGCTTCGCTGGGCACGCTGTTCGGGACGCTGCAGGACGCCTACGCCCGCGCCGGATTCGCCGATGAGTGGAAGCTGCACCACCAGGGTGGCACTGCCGGCTACGAGGCGCGCGAGTTCATCGCCACACCCAGCGAAACAGAAACCCTGGAAGCAGGGATGGTCTGCGCGTGGAACCCGTCTATCACCGGCGTCAAGTCAGAAGATACGATCCTGGTGCCGCCGGCGGGCGGCACGCCGGAGGTGCTCACCGCCATTGATGGCTGGCCGGTGCGGGCTGTCGTGGCGGGCGATCACACGATCAAGCGACCGCTGATCCTGGAAGTGCTCTAGGCGCGTTGGTGTCGAAACACCGGCGCACGTAGGGGTGCTGCTCTGCCGCGCCCGAATTCAGACTTCCGAAGTTTTCGAAAACTTCGGAAGTCTGGCTTCTGGCTGAGCCGAGCGCGGTATCCCTGCGTGAGACTGGCAGCGGGTTTGGGGCGTATGGCCATACGCCCCTGCGCACGTCCAAAACTCGCCTCGATCCCGGCCCCGGGTCCACGAACGACTTGTTGCGAGGGGAGTTTAAGAATGTTCGCTAGAGGCCTCCCCCCTCCATCCCCCCTCCAGCCGAGCTAGAGGGGGGACGATCTGGCAGGCGGTTCTCCCCTTCCCCTAGCTTGGCTGGGGGAAGGGGCCGGGGGATGGG
>JAGPFT010000460.1 GCA_018056405.1 Anaerolineae bacterium | reverse complement strand
GCCCGCCCACAGCGCCATCTCCGGGTTGCGGTACAGACGCAGCGTCACAGCCATGAGTAGAGCCACGCCCAGCAATCCAAACAACGCCGATGGCAGCCGCAGCAGCGTCTCGGTCGAGTTGGGAAATAGGCGCAGCGACAGAAAATAGACGGGCGTCTGGTTGCCCGACGACATGATGGACTTGAGCGATTCCCGGAAGGGAGCCTGGGCGCGGATCGCCGTCAGCACTTCGTCTGTCCACAGGCTAGCGCTGCCCAGGTTCCACAGACGCAAGACCAGGCCGATGACCATGATCAGCAGCGCGCCGGCCAGGAAGTAGCGCGGCCCTACTGTCACCTGGCGTCCGAAGCGCGTGTCGGTCTCGTGGACTCGCCGCGCGCCAGGGATCGCCTGTCCGGCCTCGACCGCATACGAACGCATAGTTCCCCCATGAGTGCGAACGATAGTTCTGCTTATTCTTACGCATCCACACGAGCAGAGGTTGCTCAGTGCGCCGCACACACGGCCTGCGACCATTGTACCATGCGTTTTGCCGTGTTCGGCCCGTGCCCCTTAACCGGCCCGTTAAGGCCAACATGGACAGCTTGAGCGGCTATTGTGCCCGAATTACAGGGCTTGTCAAGGCGCAGCCTGCGCTTCTCATCAGGGCTGTTGGCGTATTCTCCACGCACGGCACGTAGGGGTGCTGCTCTGTGCGCCCCCGGTTTGCCTCGCCCCTGCTCGGCGCTGGCGCACCTCGCCGCCCCCTCTCCACGACGTGGAGAGGGGACAAGCCGAGCGCAGCGAGGCTGGGGGTGAGGCTGATCGGTCGCCCTCTCAATGCTTCTCACGCTGCTGTCCGTCCCTGAACCGTTTGTAGGGGCGGGTTTGCAGACCCGCCCCTACACGTGCAGGCGCTCGAACACCAGACTTCCGAAGTTTCCGAAAACTTCGGAAGTCTGATCGCCGCCTGTACAAGCCTCTCCCCCTCAATCCCCCTCTCCAGCCGAGCTAGAGAGGGGGACTTCGACCGTCCAATGGGGCGCTTTCCCCCTCCCTGGCTCTGCCGGGGAGGGGGCCAGGGGGAGGGGCCTTCCGCCGAAATACAGACCTCACCCCTGCTCGGCGCTAGCGTGCCTCACCGTCCCCTCTCCGCGACGTGGAGAGGGGGCAAGCCGAGCGCAGCGAGGCTGGGGGTGAGGCTACTGCCAGCGTCACACGTATACCACTGACAACCTTTACACGCACCCTCCGCGCTTATCAGCGGGGTCAGCGCGTGCTATAATCTCGCACTGTCACGGCGACCGGCTTTAGACACGTTCACCGGGCGGGACGGGGTGCAGTGGGCAGCAGCTCAACCGGCCCCGTTGTAGATACCCTGGCGCACCAGCGACCAATGGAGGCGTTGATGAACGATTATCTTGTGGTATTGGTGACGGCTGAGTCCGAGGCGCAAGCGCGGCGGATCGCCCGCCGCCTGCTGCAGAACAAGCTGGCCGCCTGCGTCAACTTCGTGCCCATCGAGTCCATGTTCCTGTGGCAAGGCGCGATCCAGGAAGAGGAAGAAGTCTTGATGATCATCAAGACGCGCACGGAGACGTTCGACGAGCTGATGTCGGCGGTTAAAGTGACTCATTCCTACGATACGCCGGAGATCATTGGGCTGCCGGTGGCTATTGGTTCGCGCCCCTATCTGAAGTGGATTGATGATGAGGTCACTAGCTAGTTCTCACCCCTCGCACGACGGGCGGCGCATGTTGCTGTCCTTCGCCCACCCGGACGATGAATCATTCGGCATGGGCGGCACCATCGCCTATTACGCGCAGCGCGGCGTGAGCATCAGCCTGATCTGCTCGACCAACGGCGATGTCGGCTCGGTGGACGACGAGCATTTGTCCGGCTACGACTCGGTCGCTGCGCTGCGCCTGGCCGAGCTTGAGTGCGCGGCGGGCGCGCTGGGCATTCAGGAAGTGATCACCTTCGGCTACCGCGACAGCGGCATGATGGGCACGCCGGACAACGAGCACCCGAATTGTCTGTGGCAGGCCGACGAAGCCGTAGTAACGGGGCGCATCGTCCGCGAAATCCGCCGGCTGCGCCCGCAGGTCGTCGTCACCTTCGACCCTTTCGGGGGCTACGGGCACCCGGATCACATCTTCATGCACCGCGCCACCACGCGCGCTTTTCACCAGGCGGGCGACCCGACGGCCTACCCAGAGCACGCCGCCGAGGGTCTGGCCTCCTATCGCCCGGCCAAGCTCTATTACACCGCGTTCCCTCGTATGCCACTGCGCCTGATGATCTGGCAGATGCGTCTGCGCGGCCAGGACCCGCGTCATATGGGCAAGAACGGCGACCTTGATCTCCAGGCGGCGCTGGACAGACAGCTTCCCTCGCACGCGCGCATCCCTGTCGGGCGCTACCAGGCAGCCTGGGACGCCGCCGCTGGCTGCCATGCCAGCCAGCAGAATCCGCGCCAATCGCGCAGCCTGACAGAGAGGATCAGCCGGCTTATCTTCCGCCACCAGGATTTCACGCGCGCCTGGCCCGAACCGCTACGCGGTGAGCGCCGCGAGCGCGATCTGTTCGCGGGCGTTGCCTGACCTGCCGCCCATTCGTTGCAAGTCATGAGTCTGGCGTCTGGCGAGGAGATCAGCCCGTATTCTGAATTCATAGTTCACGACTCATGACTCACGACTCACTTCTCTGGGGAGGTCTGCGATGCGCAAGTTTCTGTTGGTTCTGATCGGTCTGCCGGTGCTGGCAGCAGCAGCGGTTATCCTGTGGGTGGCGCACGGCCCGCAGCCCACCGAAGCGCGCACAACCGGCGGTCTTCTCTTTACCCAGGCCGAAGTCGCAGCGCAGAGTCTTGCGGCGTCTGGCGCTGTCCCGCAACTGGGCGCCATCACCGACACCACCGCCGGCGCGATGTCCGTGCCGGTGCAGCCGCAGTTCTCGCGCGAAGCCGTCGCTGGCCTCGCCCTGAGCGCGCCGGCAGGGGCGGGCGCGGTGTCCCCGACGGAGGGCGTGGTGCTCGACAGCGCGACCGGCGTCACCGTTGCGCCGCTCGACTCGGCGGCGGGCGTTCCCGCGCCCGACGGCACCGGCGGCATGACGGCGGTGACGACCGGCTATGAGCAGCGCGTCGTCGAACTGGAATGGCCATCCCAGTTCCAGGTGGGGCGCGCCGGCTCGCTGCGCGTCACCCTGAAGATGCTGGAAGGCGGGGCGTTGCAGCCGGTGGCGGAGATCGGCGACAACGAGGTGATCGCCACGCCCATCCTGCTCACCGACCGTTACGCCACCCACGACGCCTTTGTGACGGCTACGCTGTCCGCGCC
>JAGPFT010000459.1 GCA_018056405.1 Anaerolineae bacterium | reverse complement strand
GGATGAGACGTTTTTCCCCTCCCTAGCTCGGCTGGGGAGGGGGCCAGGGGGAGGGGCCTCCACTGTCAGGGGGAGGGGCCTCCGAGGAGAGTTCGCCATGCCAGCCACAGGCCTCTCCCCCTCCATCCCCCTCTCCGGCAGAGCCAGAGAGGGACTTGGACCGCCGGATGAGACGTTTTCCTCCTCCCTAGCTCAGCTGGGGAGGGGGCCAGGGGGAGGGGCCTCCGAGGGGAGTGGGCCATGCCAGCCACAGGCCTCTCCCCCTCCATCCCCCTCTCCGGCAGAGCTGTATAGACCGGAGAGATAGCTGACACACGTTCGGAGACATCGCTGACACTTTAGGGGATAATGAAGGCATCACGATGGGCCGAGCGTAACGAGGCTGGGGATGAGGTAGAACAACGCGCACGTTTGATGCAATCGCTCTGGCTGGTGAGTGAGGTGACCATGCTACCTGCATCGCATGGCTCGATGATCACGACGGTTCAGCAACTGAACGAGGCGGCGCGGATCACCGGCCTCGACGAGACGGAGGTGCGCACCCGGCGCGCGCGCGGCGAGGGCAACGACTTTCAGCTTCCCAGCAGCCGCTCGCTGACCAGCATCTTCCGCCAGAACATCTTCACGCTGATCAACCTGGTGCTGTTCAGCATCGGTGCGGTGATGGTTTCCATCGGGCGGCCCGACGAGGCCCTGGCCAGCGTCAGCCTGATCCTGATGAACATCATTGTTGGCCTGATCCAGGAAGTGCGCGCCAAGCGCAAGCTGGATCGCATCGCTCTGCTGACGCGGCCCAAAGTCTCTGTGATTCGCGAAGGCGAGGAGCGCGCTGTTGGCCCGGAAGAACTGGTGCGCGGCGATATTGTCGTCGTGCGCGCCGGCGATCAGATTGTGGTAGATGGTATCCTGGTCGGCAACGGGCAGATTGAGGTGGACGAATCGCTGCTGACCGGCGAGTCGGATCACGTGCCCAAGCGGGCGGGCGATCAGTTGCTTTCCGGCAGCTTCGTTGTGTCGGGCAGCGCGCTGTTTGTCGTGCGGCGGGTGGGAGCCGAGAGCTTCGCCAACACGGTTGCTGCCGAGGCGCGCACCTTTCGCGTAGTCAAGACGCCGCTGCAACGCGACGTGGATTTTGTCATCCGGCTGCTGATGATGGTGGCCATGTTCATCGGCCTGCTGTTGCTGGTTTCGTCACTGCTGTCCGATATTCCCCTGATGCGGCAGGTGCAGGCGGCGGCGGTGATCGCCGGGCTGGTGCCCAACGGCCTGTTCTTCATGGTCATCGTTGCCTACGCGATGGGCGCGGTGCGCATCGCCTCGCGCGGGGCGCTCGTCCAGCAGGCGAACTCGGTCGAGTCGCTGAGCAACGTGGACGTGCTATGTATGGACAAAACTGGCACGCTGACAGCCAACAAGATCGCTTACTACGACGCGATCCCGCTGGGACTGACCAAAGAGGAGTTGGAGCGGGCGTTGGCTGACTTTGCCAGCAGCGCGACGGCGACTAACAAGACGACCGAGGCGCTGATCGCGGCTCTGGGCGGGGACAGACTGCACGCCGCCGACGAAGTGACGTTCTCTTCGGTGCGCAAGTGGAGCGCCATCGCGTTTGACGATACGCGGCGCAGGGGCACTTACGCGCTCGGCGCGCCGGAGGTGCTGGCTCCGTACCTGGATGTGCCGCTGGACCTGCTACCGGAAGCCGACGACTGGATGGCGGCAGGGCTGCGTGTGGTCTTGTTCGCGCACAACCCGGCGGTGCTCTCTCTGCACGACGACAGGCAGCAGCCGGCCTTACCATCGCTCCATGCGCTGGGGCTGATCGCCTTTCAGGACGCGCTACGCCCGGACGCTGAGCAAACGCTGGCTCAGTTCGCCCGCGCGGGCATAGACCTCAAGATCATCTCCGGCGACAACCCGCAGACCGTCGCGGCATTGGCGCGTCAGGCAGGGTTGAGCGGCGACCTAACAGTAGTGGCCGGGCAGGACCTGGCTGCGCTCGACGGCGCGGAATGGCAGCGCGTGGCCGAGGAGGCGAGCGTCTTCGGGCGCATCGCGCCGCAGCAGAAGGAGCGGCTGGTCGGCGCGCTGCGCGAGGGAGGACACTACGTGGCGATGATCGGCGATGGCGTCAACGATGTGCTGTCGCTGAAGAAGGCCAACCTGGGCATCGCCATGGAAAGCGGCAGCGGAGCGACGCGCAGTGTTGCCGACATGATCCTGCTGGGCGATTCGTTCGCGGCGCTGCCGCCCGCCTTTCTCGAAGGGCAGCGCATCGTCAGCGGGATGCGCGACATCCTGCGCCTGTACGTGGCGCGGGCGATCACGCTGGTGCTGATGATCCTATCGGCGTCGGTGGTGGGCGTGGGCTTCCCGTACATTCCCAAACACATCACCCTGGTGGCGCTGCTGACGATTGGCATCCCCACCTTTGCCATCGCGGTATGGGCGCGCCCCGATCAATCGCAGAAGCGGCTGCTGGCCTCCGTGCTGCATTTTGCGTTTCCGGCGGGGATTGTCACCTTTCTGTTCGCGTTCGCGCTCTACGTGTACACCTTCAACAGCATCGTCAACGAGGGGCGCACCATCGGCGTGCTGCGCGAGGACATCGCTACTTTCCAGGTCTACGCGGGCATTGACTACGAAATCTACACGCCAGATCAGTTTCGCTATGAGGTGGCGGTGCTGTTCTCGCAGTCCGTGCTGACGGTTTTCTCGGTGTTGGCCGGGCTGGTGCTGGTCATGTTCGTCGAACCGCCGCTGCGCTGGCTCACTGGCGGCGACCGCTACAGCGGGGACGTGCGGCCCACGCTGCTGGCGTTGGGGCTGGGGCTGGTCTTCGCCGCGATCATGGCGGTGCCGTCGTTGCGCCGGCTGTTCGAGCTGTTGCCGTTAGAAGCGCGCGACTACGGCGTGGTGGGCGCGGCGTTGGTCGCCTGGTTGCTGGCGCTGCGTTATACGTGGCGCGCCCGGCTGTTGCCACGCTTCCTGCATCTGGAGTGGGTGCTCGGCTCCGCTGAGGACTGGTTGGGAGAAGGCGCGCAGGGGGCGTGAGCGGCAGATTGTCTTGGCGCGCAGGGGTGTTGACCTCACCCCCTGGCCTCGCTGCGCTCGGCCAAGAACCAGACTTCGGAAGTCTTCGAAGACTTCCGAAGTCTCCTGCGGCGAGGCGCGTCAGCGCGGAGCGGGAGTGAGGTTGTAGGGGAGGGTTTGCAAACCCTCCCCTACAGTGGGTACAGCAGAGCAGCGCCCCTACGCCAGACTTCCGAAGTTCCCGGAAACTTCGGAAGTCTATTGCGAGGCTGGGCGCACAGAGCAGCGCC
>JAGPFT010000458.1 GCA_018056405.1 Anaerolineae bacterium | reverse complement strand
CGGCTCAGCGACGGGGGCGGCGTCCACCTCCAGCACGGCGGGCTGTTCGTCGCCCCTCAGGAACGGGTTAGACTCAGAATGCAGGCTATCGTCCGTCAACAGTCGTCACTCGCAGGTGTGCGCTTGGGGCAGCCGCGCCGCAAGCGATCCTTTACACTACACGCCCGCCCCGCCGCTTCCTCAGCGGTAGGTCCACCAATGACCTTGCCCCCATCCCCCGGCCCCTTCTCCCAGCAAAGCCAGGGGAAGGGAAGAGTCGCCTGCCAGATCGTCTCCCCTCTAGCTTGGCTGGAGGGGGGATTGAGGGGGGAGGCGTTCGCAGAGCATTCCTGAACTTCCTCCGGTAACAAGGCACTCGTACACTCACCGCCAGGCGCGCCTCAAGGGAGTTCCCCGGCCCATACCTGGTAAATGTAGAACTCGTCCTGGCTGTAGACGCCGGGGCCTGTCTCGTAGCTGTACTGGAACAGCCTCGTCTCGCCGCCTGGGAACAGCGCCGCCAGGTAAGCCGCCGTATCCACGTCCGCCGGGTTGTACATCACGAACAGCGGTCGCGTGGGATCGTAGGCGTAGGGCGTGCCCTGGTTGGCCGCGATCCTGGGCAGCAGCGCCTCGCGGTTTTCCAGGCCGTTTGGCCAGTGGATGTCGCCGGCCATCGTCCCCAGGATACGGTGATCCAGCCAGTGCGGGTAGGCGACCACGAAGGCGTTGCCGAAACTCCCCTCGCCATGCGCAAACTCGCGCAGTGGCCGGCTGATCTCGTGGTAAGGCCGCCAGCTACGGCTGTAGCTGAGGCGGTAGTCGTTAAAGTAGCCATCCCACTCCGGCCCGATGCCCTGCCCCAGCAGCAGCGCCAGCAGCGCCAGCGCCACGACACGCCCCACCGGAATGCGCCTGCTGCCCCACACGGCGTGGCTCAGCCGCCAACCCAGCGCCCCAACGGGCAGCGCCGCCAGCATGAAGACGGGCGGCAGCGTGCCGCTGGCCCGCGTGAAGCTGGGATTCTCGATGGTGTAGGCCAGAGTCAGCGCTGTTGGCAGCAGCATGACCAGGATGCACGCCGGCAGCAGCCACAGTGCTGCGTTTCGCCGGCGGAAGACCCATACCGCCCAGACGACCACGCCGAGCAGCACCAGCCCGCCCAGAGTCGGCCCCAGCGCCGGGCGGACGTTGGCATTGTTGATCCAGGCCACGTCGCCTTCCCAGTGGAACATGCGCAGCGCGTCGGCGTAATTCGCCAGGAATACATCGCGCTGCTCCCACAGACGCTCCGCCTGCTCGCGCAAATCCGGCTCATACGACACCTGGTTGCCCGCCGCGTCCACGCGCACAAACGCATTCTCGCCGAACATGCGCCCGCGCGTGCGGTTCCAGAACTTACCAGGGTAGAGCTGACTGTAATGGTACATGGGCAGGTAGAGCGCCAGCGCCACCACTCCCGCGATCAGCAGCCCGCGCGCCAGCACCAACAGCCGGTTATCGTGCCGGGCGCGCAGGGCCAGCGCCAGCCCGCCCAACCAGGCCATAGCCAGCACCGGCAGGTAGAGCTTGAGAGTCTCGCCGGTCTCGCGCGCGCCGGGGTCAGCCGCTTCAGACAGAACGCTCCTCGCGTAGACCAGCGCCACCAGCGGGACGAGGGCCAGCGCCGCCAGCCCCGCCGCCTCGCCCAGCCAATGCCACCGCTGGCGCGATGCCCGCAGCGCCTCCAGCCCGGCCAGCGCCAGACCGATCACCGCCAGGATCGGCAGCATCCGGTTGGCCTGATACAGGTAGACGCCCACCCCCAGCACGCCGCCAAGCGCGGCAAAATCGCGCGCCTGCGCGCTGCGCATGGCCCGCGCCAGAAAGCCAATCGTCAGCGCGGTCGTCAGCGGCGTCAGCACGATGCGCAGCCCCAGCCGCGAGAGCATGACATGCCACCCGCTGATCGCCACCAGCCCAGCCAGCGCGATTCCGACCCAGTGACCAAGCTCGCGGTCGCGCTCCGTCCCCGTGCCGATCACCTGGCGGGCCATCCACCACAGCGCGGGCAGCGTCAGCAGCCCTTCGAGCACGGTCGCCAGCTTCAGCGCCGTGAAGTTGAAGCCCACGCCCAACGGCCCGGCGATCAGCGCCACCAGGTACATCTGGAACGCTTCGCGCCCGCCGTTGTTGGGGAAGAACACGGCGTAGTGGCCGTTGTACACTTTCAGCGCGTCGAGCAGCTTCTCCATGTGATCGCTGGTCATCTCCGGCGGCGTAGACTCCAGCGCGTACAGCCGGAAAGTCGCGCCGAGCGCAAGAATGGCGATCAGCGCCAGCGTGGGCCAGCCCGCCAGCGACCGCCATGACCACGCACGCCGGATCGCCGGCTGCCGCCGGCTGCCGCCAACCAGCACGACGACCCACAAGGCCACGCTCAACGCCCAGGCCAGCGCCCCGCGCCCGGTGATCACCACATCGTTGATGGTGCCCGAAGGGTCGCGCGCCACGTTCCAGCGGATGGTCAAAACCGACAGCAACGCCGCCGGGAGGATCAGCAGTACGCGGACAGACCAGCCAACGGCTGCCGGGCGCACTGCCGGGACAGGCTCCGCCGTCCGCAGCGCCGAGCGCACGACAAACACTTCGCGGCCCGCCTCGCCGGGTTCCGGCGACAGATCGCTGGCGGCGGCAAGGGCGTCCTCCGGCAAGGGCGGCGTCATGCCGAGCAGGATGCCCACCCCCAGCGCCAGCGCCAGGGCGATCCACAGCGCCACACCGATCAGCCCGCCCAGCCCGATCATCGCCAGGACGAGCAGCGCCAGCGCCGCGACCAGCAACCCGACAACCCACAGGTGCGCCAGGTCATTGGCGTGGAAGCGCACCCACAGCCGCCGGTGAAGGGCTGGCAGGCGCGCTGCCCACCAGCGCCGTGCGTCCCACAGCTCAACGGCTACGAACAGCACTCCCCCCAGCAAAAACCACAGCTCCGCACCGTTCGGATCGCGGGCGACGCGCAACGCCGGCGTGCGCGCCGCGTCGAAGAGCACCGTCCCGCCACGCAGCGCCAGCAGCACCGCCAGAGTCACCACGCCGATCCACACCGCAGCCGCACAGACACCCGGCGTCCACGCCAATGCTCGCTGACTCCGCTCTTCCGGCCCACTGCCCGCACGCGAGAGCGCCGCCGCTGCGGGCGGCTCCGGCTCGGCGGTGGGCGCGGGCGGCATGGGGATGGCTGCGATCTCCGGCAATGTCTGCTCAGAGACGGGGGTGAGCGCGTCCGGATCGCGGGTGAGCACCGCCCACAGCAGTCGCGCCGTATCACGAGGCCGCCAGACGAGATAGGCGAGCGCCTGGGCC
>JAGPFT010000457.1 GCA_018056405.1 Anaerolineae bacterium | reverse complement strand
TCACGTGGGCTTCGTCATGCGCTGGGTGGAAGCGCTGGCCGCCCGCCTGGATCGCCTCGACGTGATCTGCCAGGAGCACGTCAACCCGCCCCTGCCCCCTCACGTGACGCTGCACAGCATGGGCAAGGAGGCGGGCGCGGGGCGCGTCGCGCAGGCGTGGCGCTTCACCGCGCACCTGCGGCGGTTGGTGCCGGAGATTGATGGCGTTTTGTGCCACATGATCCCGCGCTATGTCTGGTTTGCCGCCCCCTGGACGCGCCGGCACCGCAAGCCGCTGCTGCTGTGGTACACGCACCGCCAGATCACGCCGGAGCTGCGCCTGGCCGCGCGTCTGGCGACGCACATCCTCACCGCCTCGCCGGGTAGCTTCCCGCTACCGTCGGGCAAAGTGCGCGTGATGGGGCATGGCGTGGACGCGGCGCTGTTCCCCGCGCCAGAGGGCGAAGACGCGCCGCCGACCGTCGCCCAGGTGGGGCGGCTGGCGCATATCAAGCGGCAGGACGCGCTGATTCGCGCTGCGTCGCTGCTGGCTGCGCGGGGCGAGGTAGGCGCGTTCCGCGTGCAACTGGTCGGCGGGCCGGTGCAGGAAGAGCCAGACTACCCCGCCGCATTGGAAGCGCTGATCCGCTCGCTCGACCCCGCCCCGCCGGTGACGCTGAGCGGCCCGCTGCCGCACGCTGAGGCCGCTGCGTTGCTGCGGCGCAGCGCCGTCACTGTCAACCTCAGCCCGCCGGGCCTGTTCGACAAGGCCGCGCTGGAAGGAATGTTCGCCGGCAAACCGACGCTGGTGGCCAACGCCGATTTTGCCCCCTTGCTGGGCGACGCCGCCGACCTGCTCCTGCTGCCCCATGAAGCCGGGCCGGAGGCGCTGGCTGAACGGCTGGCGCGCCTGCTGGCGCTGACAGCAGACGAACGTGCCGCGTTGGGCGCGGAACTGCGCGCGCGGGCGCTGGCCGCCCATTCGCTGGACAGCCTGATGGATCGCATCGTCGCGCTGATGGGCGAGGCGCTGACGCATGGCTGACGCCCGGCAAGGTTCCCCCCTCCTGGAATCCTTCCCCCACAAGGGAGGAAGTGCTTGGGCGAGTCTGGCTGACTCCCCTTCCCCACTCGTGGGGGAAGGGGCTGGGGGATGGGGGGCTACCTGCTCGCTGATGGGCGAGGCGGTGACGCATGGCTGAGCCGCGCCTGGTCTACCTGAGCAACAACCGCCTGCCGACCGAGAAAGCACATGGCCTGCAGATTGTGCAGATGTGCGAGGCGCTGGCCGACGCCGGTTACGCCGTGACACTGGTCGCGCCGCGCCGCTTCAACACGCGCGAGATGCGCGCCGTCCGTTCGCTGTGGGATCACTACGGGGTGCGGCGCGCCTTTGCCTTCACACGCCTGCCCTGCCTGGACCTGTTCCCGCTGTTCCCGCGTCACGCGGTCGCCTTTCTGGTGCAGACGTTCACCTACCTGCTGGCGATCCTGGCCTGGCTGCCTTTTCAACGCGCCGACCTGCTCTACACGCGCGACCTGTTCATCGGCGCGGCGCTGACTTTGCTGCGCCCGCGCACGCCGCTGGTCTACGAAGTGCATCAGGTGCACCATTCGCGGCTGGGGCGGCGATTGCAAGGGCGGCTGGCGCGGCGCGCGCACGTGGTGACCATCACTGGCTATCTGGCCGGGCACATGCGCGAACTGGGCGCGGCGCGCGTCCTGGTGGCCCACGACGGTTTCCGCGCGGCCCGCTTCGACGGCCTGCCGTCCAAAGCGGAGGCGCGGGCGGCAAGGGGTTGGCCTGCGGATGCCTTCATCGTCGGTTGGGCGGGGCGGCTGACCATGCTCGGCCTGGACAAAGGTGTAGGCGCGTTGGTAGAAGCGCTGCACGAGGTCGAGGGCGCGCACCTGGCCATTGTCGGCGGGCCGGAGGAGATGGTCACCGCACTGCGCGCCCGTTGGACGGCGACGGGGCTGGATGGGGCGCGTCTCCTGGCAGCGGGGCAGGTGCCGCCAGACGCCGTGCCGCTCTACCTGAGCGCGTTCGATGTCTGCGCCATGCCCCATCCGTGGACGGAGCAGTTTGCCTACTACACGTCGCCGATCAAGTTGTTCGAGTATATGGCAGCAGGGCGGGCCATCATCGCCTCGAACCTACCCGCTTTTGCCGAAGTGTTGGCTGAAGAGGAAACGGCGCTGCTCGTACCACCCGGCGATACGGCGGCGCTCGCGGCGGCGATCCGCCGGCTGCGCGACGATCCGGTGCTGCGCCAACGATTGGGAAGGCAAGCTCGCACCGAAGCCCTGGCGCGCCACACGTGGGCAGCACGGGCGGCAGCGATCAAGGTATTCGTTGAGGGGGCCGGTTGAGCGCCGCGCGAGTCTTTCGGGAGACTTCCGAAGTCTGCCGAGACTTCGGAAGCCTTGACACAGGTTCCTGCCGTGAGCGTGCGCTTCCCGCGCGCTGACGACCTTATCTGACAACTGACAACCGACAACCGATCACTGCACGGAGCACTCTCTCATGCGTATGCTGCTCTACCGTTTCAAAGAACGCTTCAAACACCTGTTCCCTGTCAAGGTGAAGAAAGCTATCCTGGAGCTATTAGGGCTGCACATCACGCGCAACCGCCGCGAGACCAACGCCTGGCTGCGCCAGCACGCCGCCGACGTGACCGGGGACGTGATCGCCATAGGCGCAGGCAGCGATTCCGACAAAGAGGGCCGCCACTACCGCGACTACTTCAGCGCTGCCGCGTCGTACACCACCACCGACCTGACCACTGAGCGCGGCGCGCAGCTTGTCGTAGACGCGCGGCACATGCCGGAGATCGCTGATGGGGCCTACCATGCAGTCGTGTGCGGCTCCGTGCTGGAGCACGTGGACGATTACCGCGCGGCGCTGTCCGAGATGACGCGCATTCTCAAGCCAGGCGGCGTGCTGATCCTGGGGCTGCCTTTCCGCCAGGCGCTGCATCTGGAACCGCACGATTACTGGCGTTTCACTGAGCATGGTATCCGCTACCTGCTCAAGGAGGACTACGACATCCTGCGGCTGGACCCGGTAGACTACAGCGTGCCCAAGTTCCCGGCGAGTTACTGGGTCAAGGCGCGCAAGCGGTAGGGGTGCCCGATGCGCGTCGCTTTGCTGACTCCCGCCCTCAGCACGCGCTACGGCTGGGCGCGCTATGCGCTGGAACTGGCGCGCGCCCTGGCCGGGCAGGGCGTGGAAGTGATCGCCCTCACTCAGGCCGGCGCGGCGCAGGACGAAGCGGACGCCCTGGCCGGCGTGCGCCCCGTGCTGCCCCGCCTGGTGCCGCGTCCGCGCCTGTTCGTCGTGCGCTCGCTGCTGGCGATCC
>JAGPFT010000456.1 GCA_018056405.1 Anaerolineae bacterium | reverse complement strand
CCTCAGAACAGCCTTTTGTGTTATAGTGCAAGGCTGACAGGAGTGTTTGTCTCATGAAGCTGATCATTGCGGTTGTCCAGGATCAGGACGCAGAGCGTACCATTAAAGCGCTCAACGAGGGCGGCTACCGTGTCACCCGTGTCGCCAGCACCGGCGGCTTCTTCAGCGTGGGCAACACGACGCTCCTTTGCGGCGTTGAAGATGCCAATGTGGAGGCAGTGATCGCCATCCTCAAGCAGACCTGCGAGCGGCGCACCCGCCTGATTCCCGCCGGGCCAAACCTGGTCGAGTCGGCGGCTATGATGGGCGCGTTCGTCGAGGTCGAGGTGGGCGGCGCGACGGTCTTCGTCCTGGACGTGGAGCATTTCGAGCAGACATGACGATCAAGCTGGTTATTGTGGTCGTGCGCAACGGTGATCATGACGCGCTGCTGCGCCGCCTGCTTGATGCTGGTTTCCGCGTGACGGAGTTCAGCAGTCTGGGGGGATTCCTGCGCCACAAGAGCGCGACGCTTCTGGCTGGCGTGCCCGCCGAGCAGCTTGACGAAGCCTTGGCCCTCATCCACAAGACGTGCCCTACCCTACCCGGTGCCGACGAGCATCGCGCCACCGTCTTTGTCCTGAACGCGGACCAGCTTATCACCATCTGAGCACCGGTAATGCTCGCCCCCAAGAGTTGTTGGCGAATCCCCTCACGCTGGTCTCGTAGGGGCGCTGCTCTGTGTCACCCGCTGTAGGGTTATACCAAGCCGACACGGGAGACGTGCGGCTTTACCTCACCCCTCCATCCCCTCTCCACGTGGTGGAGAGGGGGCCGGGGGGTGAGGCTTTCAAACGGCTTCTGGCGCGGACATGCGCGCCCGCCTGGTCACGTTCCGAGACAAGGGTGATGGGCAGTTCCAGGTGTCGTCACCGCCAGGGAGTAAAACCTTATGGCCGGATTTCGTCGCATAACCCTACGTCGTGTGACACTCTACTGCCCCCGTAGGGGCGTATGGCCATATGCCCCTACGAGATCATTTCGCCAACAGCATCCCAAGAAATGAAAACCCCGGCAGGCCAACCGGGGTTTAAACATCGGCTGTGCGGGCTACTCGCGCGGCGCCCACAGCAGCACGCTGGTATCCTCTTCCTCCGCCAGCCAGCGGTCGAACCAAAACCGCGCAATCGCATTGTCATAGCGGTCGCCCATCTCGTGCTCGACAAAGCGCAGCCGATCCGGGCAGCTAAACACTTCGTACATGGGCCGCGTGCGGTCGAACCACCCCCGCACGAGGAAGGTTAGCGAACGCCCCTGCGGATACGCATAGAGCACCGGGCGGGGCACGATCAGACGCGCCACATCGCTGAAATCGGCATAGCGGCGCAGGCCCGGCACAAAATCGCAGCCGTGCCCCTGCACCGCCAGCACATCAATGCCGCCGCCCACATAATTTTGGATGACCACCGCGCGCACCCGCTCGTCAAGCGCCGCCAGATAGAGGGCCAGCCCGCCCCCCAGCCCCAACCCTGTCGCGCCGAGGTGCGTCGGTTTAACGTCAGGGCGCGTCTGCAAGTAGTCCAGCGCGCGCAGCCCGTCCTCCAGCGTCATCGCCAGCCAGGTGCGGCCCAGCAAGCGCGCCGCGCTGTCCAGGCTCTCGTGATCCACCTGGCCCAGCTCACCAAAGCCGCGCTCCTCAAAGGTCAGCGTGACGTAGCCCGCCTGGGCCAGCGCCAGGGCATTCGCCTGTTGCCGCCCAGCATCCAGACCAACAGTCTGCCGGATGGTGCCATGCCCGGTGAAGACAACCAGGCCAGGCAACGTCTCGTGACTCCCAGCGGGCTTGAGCACATATGCCGGCAGCGGCAGCCCATCAAGCGCCTCGAAATACAGCTTCGTCCGCTCTACGCCACTGACCACCGTCTGCTCGGCAATCTCTACCGCGACCGTTCCCCCCGGCGAGGTCTGCAAGTTGAGCAGGTCGGCCACCTTCGCACGCAGGGCGCTGCGCCATTCGCGCCACGCCTCGCCGCGCTGCCCGCGATAGGCCATCTCCGGCACGAAAGTGCCCATCTCAGCCATCAGCTTGCCGAGCGGCTGGTCGTCTGCGGGTGGAATGAGAAAAGCCGCAGAATCCTGCAACTCGCTGCCGGCAGGCGACAGGCCGCTGACCAGGCCGCGCACCGAGCGCGCTGCCGTCTGCACAATCCGCTCCCACGTTCCGGGGCGCTGCTGCCGCTCGGCAAGCTGCGCCACTACGTCGCGCAGGTGCACAGACTCGCCATACTGCTCGGAAAGCTCGCGGCGATGGCGCATCACCCACACATACAGGTCGGCTTCCGTGCGCCCTGGAAACAGGTCCAGCACGCCCGACTCGCGGATGATGTCCACGGCCAGCGTGTAAATCATGTCGTACCAGTCCGCCGCCGCTGCCTCATAACTGTGCGGCTCGCCGTCAATGCGCTCCAGGTTGCGCCGGTATAGCTCGATCTCTAGCTCAAGCTCCGGGTACATGCCCGGCTCGGTGAGCGAAATAGACAACCCTGGATGGCTCATGTCCAGCCGCGTCCGGTCAAGAAATGCCCGGTATTCGGCTTTGACGATGAGATCATCCACGTCCGCCGACAGGCCGCCGACAGGTGTCTCGTACTCCCACACATACGCTTCGATGGTTGTCGCGCCGAACTGCCGCGCGACCGACACCCGATGATTGCCGTCCTTGACAAAGTAGACATCGCCGACCTTGTAAAGCTCAATCGGCGGCAGGCCCTGTTCCCACTGTAGCTCCGCCACGCGCTGCCAGCGCGGGCCATCGCTCTCTACCAGCGGCAGGAACGTCCGCGTGAAATCGTGGTAGCGCCCCACGCTGCCCACGATCTTGTCCAGGTCAACCTGTTGCAGCCCCCGGTAGGCGCTCTGCTTCAGACGCAGCTTCTGCTGGACTTCCTCAAACGACAGCAGGGCCAATGGCTGGCGGCTGAAACCAAGCGCGCCAGACAGCTTCTGCCAGAACGCTTGGCGTCGCGCCTGATTCCACCGGTCGCGCGAAACGGACTGAGCGTACCCGCTTGTGTCCTGCGACATCGCACTTTCACCATGATGACCGTTTAGGGCTAGTCTTAGCTTACACGGATTCGGCGAAAAACCAAAGGGTAGCAACCACCAGGGCGATTGCATCAAACATGCGCGCTGTTCTACCTCACCCCCAGCCTCGCTACGCTCGGCTCGCCCCCTCTCCACGTGGAGAGGGGGCAGCGAGGCCCACGTCAGCGGGCCAAGCGGGGGGAGGTCCGTAGGGGCGTATCGCCATACGCCCCTACGAGCAGGCTGACGCGCGGCGGATTTTGAGGCGATTGCCCTGTAG
>JAGPFT010000455.1 GCA_018056405.1 Anaerolineae bacterium | reverse complement strand
TCCCCCTGCCCGCCTAGCGATCTTACACCAGCAGCCGCCGTATTCCCCAATGATTCGCCCAAACAAAAGAGCGGCCAGCGATCAGCCGCTCTTTGCGGAAGGTATCAGGTTGTCACATAAGTCTAAGAATCCACGTTCACGGACTCTGGAAGCATTCCAGCAAGGATTCGCTCTAAAGCCATCGTATGGCTGCATACGCCGCGCGACCGGAAGAAGCTACAATCGCACTGCCATTGGCGGTCCGCATACCGCACTGTGTGCGGGCTGTTGTCGCCATCAAACGTCACCTCAAACGAGACAAACCGGATACGGTCACGCTGCTCTGCATAACGCTTAGCTTTCTCGATCTTGCTGATCATCCCGTAGTCCATGTCGTACCCTCCTTCACTCTGCTGACGGGCTTTCAGAAAAGCAAAAAGCACACTGGTCCCCTCCAGCGTGCTTCGTTACCCAGGCACTATGTCGTCACGGCAGGGACGCACGATCATCTCCCAGCGCCATCCGGCTGGCCCCATACGGCTTTGCGTCCCATCATCACCTTGCTCATTAAAGTCAGTATAAGAGACTTCAGCGGTTGAGTCAATTGCACCAGGTGCCGGGGTACGTGCAAAACCTGTCAGGCAGTGCAGTCGCACTGCTTAGCCTCACCCCTGCTCGGCGCTGATGCGCCTCGCCGCCCCTTCTCCACGACATGGAGAGGGGGCTGGCCGAGCGCGGCAAGGCCAGGGGTGAGGCTACTGCCAGCGTCGCACGTGTTACTGACAAACTTTGCACGCACTCCGCCGGTGAAAAGTGTCAAAACAGGGGGCGCTCCAGGGGAACCGCCGGCAACGCCGAGAGATGCGCGCAGCACAGCAGTCTCCCCTGGATAAAAGCCAGCGTGCCATCGTCTGCCACGACCAACGGGCCGATTTCCTCGCTGAAATCACTCTCTGCCCGGAACAACTGCACAGACCGCGACGCCGCCCGCAGGTCACCCCCCGTGCCCTGGCGCACCGCCATCAGACGCGCATCGTACACACGGATGGTACCGCGCGTCCCTCCGTAACGGACAATCCATTCGCCCAACGGAGCGACCGACGCCGAGCACAACTCCGCCGGGCAGGTTGCCTGCGCCAGCACCCGGCCCGCCGTGTCGAAAATGCGCGTCCGGCCTTCCTCGCTCACCACAAGCGTCCCCGACCCGTCTGGCAGGGAGATAGTCGGGTGACACCCGTCCTGGGCAGAATCGAGCGGATACGCTCCCACAAGCACATGCTGCTGGAAAACGTACAGCGCGCCATCGCCGGTCAGCACCCCAACCGTCCCCAACTCGCGATCCAGGCCGGTCGCCAGCACTTCCGTAGCGTGATCGCGCAGCAGATCCACGCGCTCTCCGTCAATCATCAGCGCCACCGTGTGCCCGTCGCTCTGTAGGGCGTGCAGCCGGCCATCATAGCTGCTCAGCACCGTCACTGCCCCCACTCGCACGCGAGGGAGAGGTGCTTCGTTAGGCGCGCGCAGCGCGTCGAGGAGCGCGGGGCGTAAACCAGCGAGCAGAGCGTGGGAATCAAGTCGTGGCAGAGCTTCGCGGCCATAGAGCGCGCCTGAGTGCATCGCGTAATGCACGAGCGTCTCTTCCGCTGTGTGCAGGGTAATCAGAGGCGGATCGCCGCCGGTCAAGATGAGGTCGCGCACTCCGCTCGTGTCAAGCTCCAGCAGCCAGCCCACACGTGCCTCCCTCACGGAACGTCCGTGATGGTGAGCCGCGCGCCGTCTTTCAGCCACACGTCCAGCCCATATTGGAAGGCGGGTACATTCCTACGTCGCAGCTCGCCATCGCGCAGCAGATCGTAGCGGAAACTGTCGTAGACATACTCCGGCTCACCGCTGCCCGTGTCGAGCTTGACATCCAGAGCCATTTCCGCTGGAACCACAAGCTCAATATCGCCATTGCGCGTCGCCACCCGGCCCTGCATAACATCAAGCGTGGGCAGACGCAACGTCACATCCCCCGCGTCAAAATCAAGTGCAAACTGGGCCACGCGAAGCTGCGTCAAGTCCGCCGTCACATCGCCGCTGTCCCCCGCCATCCGCAAGACCTCAACAGCAGCGCCCGCCGGCAACAACAACTCCAGCGTGCCGCGCCCATAGTCTTCCAGCTTGGGAATGGCGTTGCGCGCTTCCTCGCTGATCGTCAGTACGCCGGTGTCGCCCTCCACAGACCAGACCATCGTCACGCGGCTCTCGCGGCTGCCCCTGTAAACGGCGCGCACCTCGTCTGCCCCGTCCTCCGCCACGCCCACCGTCACTGCCGTGCGCCCCACCTGAGCATCCACGCGAATACGCTCGACATCCGCGCCAAGCGCCTGCGTCAGTGTCTGGACATTCTCTGTGCGCACAGCATCGGCTTGCTCGCGGTAGGCCAACGCCACCACAACTGCCACCAGCACGACGGTCAGGGCCAGCCCGACCCAGCCCATCTCAACGCCTAACCGTCCCAGGGGCAACCGCCGGCGGCCCAGCAGCACGTCGAAGCCAAAGAGAATGAGCAAAGCAGGCCAGGCGCGTTGGAGCAGGTCGCTGACGGCACCGGGAATCGCCCCGGCAACAGCCAGCAGCCAGACCGTGCCGAGGGCTACGATCAACAGCGGCCACATGACACGGCGGCGCGCGGTCGTCATGCTGCCCTCCAAAGCTGCTTGGCCAGGAGCACCAGTCCGAAGAGAATCACCGCCAGCGGCAGAAACGCATCGCCATTCTCGGCAGAGAGCACGCCCAGGTTGCGCGCCAGCACGACCAGCCCCATACCGATGACCACCGTGCCAATGAGCACCACGATCTCCGGGCGGCTCACCGGCGTTACGTCCTGCGACCCGCTTGGCATGTCAGCCAGCGATTGCGGCGGAAGGACGAGCCACAGCGCCACATAGAGCAGCAGGCCAGTGCCAGCCGTGAACACGCCGAGAACCACGAACAGCGCCCGCACCCACCAGGGGTTGATGCCCACATAGGTTCCCAGGCCGCCGCACACACCCCCCAGCGTCCGATCGGTCAGACTGCGGGTCAGCCGTTGGGTTTTCATCGCTCTCGCCCTCACCCCCTCGCGTCCACCTCGCACACTGACACTATACCCCGTCCGCTGCGTTGCGCAAATGAACACAGTACAGGGGTCCACGAACAACCTGTTGTGAGGGGAGTTGGAGAATGCTCGCTGAAGGCCTCCCCCTCAATCCCCCCTCCAGCCGAGCTAGAGGGGGGACGATCTGGCAAGCGGTTTTCCCCTTCCCCTGGCTTTGCTGGGGGAAGGGGTCAGGGGATGGGGGCGTTCTGGCGAATGCCCAACAACTTGTTCGTGCACCCACAATACAGG
>JAGPFT010000454.1 GCA_018056405.1 Anaerolineae bacterium | reverse complement strand
ATGCCACACGAAGACTAGAGCGTGTTATGAACTTCACGCGCTCGGCGCAGCGGGAAGCTCACAACGCCATGTGCGGCGCATTGAACCCACCCTGTGGTCCCTCCCCGCTGGCGGAGAGGGGCAAATCGCTCCCCTTTCCATGCTTGCGGGGAAAGGGGCTGGGGGATAGGGGTTGAAAGTGCATAACACGCTCTAGGATACCATAGTCGCACGATTTATGCGTAGTCGCGCGGGGAGGGTACAATGGGAGCCGTTTGATTGGGGGACAGGGCCACACGATCCCAGGCATACGTCTCTGCGGCGCCCTGAATCAGCACACATGGGAAGGATTCCATGACCGACTTCGACCAGAAAGCCATCAACACCCTTCGTATGCTGGCGGTTGACGCCATCCAGAAAGCCAATTCCGGGCATCCCGGCCTGCCGCTGGGCGCAGCGCCGATGGCCTACGTGTTGTGGACGCGCTTCCTCAAGCATAACCCGCGCGACCCGAAATGGGCCGACCGCGACCGGTTCGTGCTCTCCGCCGGGCACGGCTCGATGCTGCTCTACGCGCTGCTCTACCTGACCGGCTACGACGTGAGCCTGGACGATCTCAAGGACTTCCGCCAGTGGGGGAGCATCACCCCCGGCCACCCGGAAGCGGGGCCGACACCCGGCGTCGAGACGACGACCGGCCCGCTGGGGCAGGGCTTTGCCACCGGCGTGGGCATGGCCATCGCCGAGCGACACCTGGCAGCGCGCTTCAACACTCCCGATCACCCGCTGGTGAGTCACTACACCTACGCCATCGTCAGCGACGGCGATCTGATGGAAGGGGTCTCGGCGGAGGCGGCGTCGCTGGCCGGGCACCTCAAGCTGGGCCGGCTGATCTACCTCTACGACGACAATTCTATCTCGCTCGACGGCCCCACATCCCTCTCTTTCAGCGAGGACGCGGGCAAGCGCTTCGAGGCATATGGCTGGCAGGTGTTGCGCGTCGCTGACGGCAATGATCTGGGCGCGATTGAGGCAGCCATTCACGCCGCCCGCGCCGAGACTGAGCGCCCCTCGCTGATCATGGTGCGCACGGTGATCGGCTACGGCAGCCCCAACAAGGCCGGGACTTCGGACGTGCACGGTTCGCCGCTCGGCGCGGACGAAGTGGCCCTGACCAAGCAGAATCTCGGCTGGCCAGTGGAGCCGCCGTTCCTCGTCCCCGACGACGTGCTGGCCTACTTCCGCCAGGCCGTCGAGCGGGGCAAGGCGGCGCAGGCGGCCTGGCAGCAGACGTTTGCGGCGTGGCAGAAGGCGCAGCCGAACAAGGCGGCGGAGTGGGCGGCTATGTTCGCCAGCGCGCTGCCGGACGGCTGGGACGCCGATCTGCCCGTCTTCGCGGCAGGCACGTCCGTCGCTACGCGCGTCGCGTCGGGCAAGGTGCTCAACGCGCTGGCTCCGCACCTGCCAGGGCTGATCGGCGGGGCTGCTGACCTGGATTCGTCCACCCGGACGTATCTCAATCTGAGTGAGGACTTCCGGGCAGGGCACTACGCAGGCCGCAACCTGCGCTTCGGCGTGCGCGAGCACGCGATGGGGGCCATTGTCAACGGCCTGGCGGCGCACGGTGGCCTGATCCCCTATAGCGCCACCTTCCTCGTCTTCTCCGACTACATGCGCCCGGCGATGCGCGTGGCGGCGCTGAGCCATTTCGCGCCGGTGTTTGTCTTCACGCACGACAGCATCGGCCTGGGCGAGGATGGGCCGACGCACCAACCCGTCGAGCAGGTCATGTCCTTGCGCCTCATCCCGCATGTGGAGGTCATCCGCCCGGCGGACGCCAACGAGACGGCGGCAGCCTGGCGCTGTGCCATCGAGAACCGCGATCACCCGACCGTCCTCGCCCTGACGCGCCAGAACGTGCCTGTGCTCGATCCGGCATTGGGCATCGCCGAGGGGGTGGCGCGCGGCGCGTATGTGCTCTCCGACGCGCCCGGCGGCGCGGTGGACGTGCTGCTGATCGCGACCGGATCGGAGGTGCACTTGGCTCTGGCCGCGCAAAAGCTGCTGACCGCAGAGAGCATCGGCGCGCGCGTGGTGAGTATGCCTAGTTGGGAGCGCTTCGAGCGCCAGCCGCAAGCCTACCGCGATAGCGTGTTGCCGCCCGCCGTGACCGCCCGTGTGTCGGTCGAGGCCGGCGTGACCACCGGTTGGCAGAAGTGGGTGGGTGCTGGAGGAGCGGCTGTCGGCGTGGATCGCTTTGGCGCGTCGGCTCCGTACCAGGTGCTCTTCGAGCAGTTCGGCCTGACGGCGGCGCAGATCGCCGAGCGCGCGAAGGCGTTGGTTGAGCGGGTGTAGCGGGTTAGGGGTGATGTGTAGTGGCCATGACTCAGACTTCCGAAGTCTTGGGGAGACTTCGGAAGTCTTCTTGCTGACTGAACCCGCCTCTCCCCCTAAATCCCCCTCTCCAGCCGAGCTGGAGAGGGGACTTTGATCGCCGGATGGGGGTATCTTTCTCCTCTCTGGCTCTGCGGGGGAGGGGGCAAGGGGGAGGGGCGTTCTGCCTTCAGTCCAGCACACCCTCGCGGCGCAGAATGTCGCGCAGGTGATCGCGCCGCGCCGTCCCCGCCAGCATCTCCAGGCGGCGCACGCCCAGCGGGTCAATCTCTTCGCGCAGCAGGCGCACTTCTTCGGCAGTGGGCGGGGGCGTCTCGTGCAGATCGGGCGCGACCGCCAGCGGGAAGCCCGTCCTGGCCTGGACACGCTCGACGCTCACGCCGGGGTGAACCGTCACCAGGCGCATCGTCCCCTCTGCCCAATCGAACATGCCCAGATCGCTGACCAGGACGCGCGGCCCCGATCCGGCGCGGCGCTCGCCGCTGTGCCCCAGGCCGCTGCGCCAGTCCAGCCGGGGCACGAAGATCGCCCGCGAGTGGCGCGGCACGTAGAGATACACGCCGGGCGAGTGGACTGTCACATCAGGGATGCCGCCCGTGCCGGGCAAGCGCAGGCGGGGGCGCGCGTAGTTCTCGCCGATGGCGATGTTATTGAAGTTGCCAGCGGGATCAACCTGGGCCGGGCGGAAGAATTCCTTGGGGGTGAGCGTGTGCAGCACGTCGCAGGCCAGCGTGACGAAGCTGGCGTGAGTCAGCGCCTTGCCCGACCACAGTTCTTCGGCGCGGGCCAGGCCCAGCGGTGCCCAGTCCTGCACCATGCCCTGACCGATGGCCGAGGCGAAGAAAGCGTTGGGGGCGTGCGTGCGCTGGGCCAGGATATACCCGGCGGCTACCAATGGCGTGGCCAGACCCTGGGCCAGCACGTCGCCATCCTCAACCTGCCGCGCGATGCACACGGCGATCAGTTCGTCCAGCGTGTAG
>JAGPFT010000453.1 GCA_018056405.1 Anaerolineae bacterium | reverse complement strand
CTGGACTGCAAAAAGGCGCTGGAGCAGTTCGATGGCGATATGGAGAAGGCGGTGGACTCCCTGCGCGAGAAGGGGCTGGCTAAGGCCGCCAAGAAAGCGGGCCGCGCCACCAACGAGGGCATCATTCACGCCTACATTCACCACAACAATCGCCTGGGCGTGCTGCTGGAGTTGAACTGCGAGACTGATTTCGTCGCCAAGACCGACCTGTTCCGCACGCTGGCTAACGACCTCGCCCTACAGATCGCCAACCTCGGCGCGCAATACGTCAAGCGCGAGGATATTCCGGCAGAATTGGTCGAGGCCGAACGCGAAGAGCAGCGCCGCCGCGCCCTGGCAGAGGGCAAGCCGGAGAATGTCGTCGAGCGCATGGTGGAGGGCCGCATGAGCAAGTTCTATGAGGAACTGGTGCTCGTCGAGCAGCCCTTCATCAAAGACGATAGCATGACCATCGGCGCGCTGATCACCAAAGCCATCGCCGACCTGGGCGAGAACATCACCGTTCGCCGCTTCGCTCGCTTCGCCATTGGCGAAGAGGCCGAGGCCGACGAAGCCTAGAGGCTGAGAGATGGAATGCAGGGGATTAGGAGCACGCGCCCTAATCCCCTTTTTTGTCGGTTGAGAGGGCTGACATAGCCCTACTCCTCACCTGCTGAACACTGACAGCGGGCGCGTGCAAAGGTTATCAACGGATCGCTTGACATCTGGGAACAAACCTCACCCCCTGGCCTCGCTGCGCTCGGCCTCTCCCCCTCTCCGCTGCGGAGAGGGGGAGGCGAGGCGCGTCAGCGCCGAGCGGGGGTGAGGTAAACAGGATGCGTCCAGACAGCCTGACAGGTTTTGCACGCACTCCTGATAACCTACCGCCCACCCCAGGTGGGACCCCTGTCCACCAGAGAGCGAGGAAGGACCCATGACCACTCCCTCCCAACCCCCTACCCCCCGTTACCGGCGCATCGTGCTCAAGCTGAGCGGCGAAGCCCTGGCCGGGCCGGAAGGTTTCGGCATTGACCCCGACCAGGCCACCATCATCGCCCGCAAGATCAAGTCGGTGACTGACCTGGGCGTGCAGGTCGCGCTGGTCATCGGCGCGGGCAACCTGTGGCGCGGCAGCCGAGGTGTGCAGCGCGGCATGTCGCAGGCCACCGCCGACCACATGGGCATGATCGCCACCGTCATGAACGGGCTGGCCCTGCAGGATGCGCTGGAGCAGATCGGCGTGCCCACCCGCGTGCAGACGGCGGTGATGATGAACCAGGTCGCCGAGCCGTACATCCGCCTGCGCGCCATCCGCCACATGGAAAAGGGGCGCGTCGTGATCATCACCGGCGGCACCGGCAACCCTTACTTCACCACCGACACGGCGGCAGCCTTGCGCGGCATGGAAGTCAACGCCGACGTGATCATCAAAGGCACGCAGGTAGATGGGGTGTACACGGACGATCCCAAGAAAAACCCCGACGCCCGCCGCTTCGACCGCCTGAGCTATTCCGAGGCCATCGAGTATCGCGTGCGAGTCATGGACCTGACGGCGATCACGCTGTGCATGGATCACAAACTGCCGCTGATCGTGCTCAACATCTGGGACGATCACAGCCTGCAAGACGCGGTGCTGGGCAAGCCGGTCGGCACGCTGATTGACGGGGAGTGAGTCGTAAGGTGTGAGTCTTGAGTTTGGAATCTAATGGAGAACGCAATCAAAAGTGGCCGGAGGTAGGGGCGCTGCTTGCTGCGCCCGGTAAGGGCGTATTGCAATACGCCCCTACGAAAACCATGCCATTTCTGATTGTCTCATCCACGAAGTGCAGACCGCAGGCCAGACTCATGACTCCGGACTCACGACTCACGACTCATCACAAACCACTTCTCACTCGCTGTCGAGGATCGCGTCCACGCGGAACTGCCCGTCGGCGGAGTCGGGGGCGTTGGCCAGGGCCTCGTCGCGCGGCAGCGATGGCTCGACGACATCCGGGCGCAGGACATTGCGTAGCGGCAGCACCGAGGCCGTGGGGGGAATGGCGTCGGTGTCCAGCGCCCGCAGACGCTCGGCATAAGCCAGGATGTCAGAAAGCTGCGCGGCGAACCGCTCGCTTTCCTCGTCGCTAAGCTGGAGCTTGGCTAGCTCGGCGATATGGGCCACCATCGCGCGGTCAAGTGTCATCATGCTGCTCCCGTGTTGTGGCGCTCTACCGCGCCAGATTATAGCGCAGAGCCAGGCCCGCGCCGAAACTCCCTGAGCGACAGGGTGCATTCGGATTTGGGGGCAGGTGCAGAGATCGGTTGCAGACCTCACCCCCTGGCCCCCTCTCCATATACGGAGAGGGGGAAGAGCCGAGCGTAGCGAGGCCAGGGGGTGAGGTAAGGGCACACCGAGATTTGATGCGATTACCCTGGATCGCCCCCCCTACTCTTCCAGGTCTCCCTCGGTCAGGGTCAGGCCGAGGATGTGGTATCCGCCATCAATGTAGACGGTCTCGCCCGTCACCTGACGGCTCCAATCGCTGGCCAGGAAGACGGCCACATTGCCCACATCTCCCTGCGTGACCTGCGAGCGCAGCGGCGTGACCTTCTCGCTGTAGGTGAGCATCAGGCGGAAGCCGGGCACGCCCGCTGCGGCCAGCGTCTTGATCGGGCCGGGGCTGAGCGCGTTGACGCGGATACCCTGCGGGCCGAGGTCGGCGGCCAGGTAGCGCACGATGTTCTCCAGCGCGGCTTTGGCGACGGCCATGACGTTGTAGCGCGGCATCACCTTCTCCGCTGCATAATACGACAGGGCCATGATGCTGCCGCCGTTCGGCATGAGATCGGCGGCATGGCGGGCCATAGGGATCAGGCTGTAGGCGGAGATGTCCAGGGCCATTTTGAACCCGGCACGGCTCACGTCGCGGAAGCGCCCGCCCAGGTCTTCGCTGGGCGCGTAGGCGACGGAGTGAACGAGAATGTCCAGGGTGCCGAACTTCGCGCCGGCTTTGGCGAACGTCGCCGCGATCTGTTCGTCGGACGTGACATCGCACGGTTCCACGAAGTCAATGCCTGCTTCCTCGGCCAGCGGGAGGACGCGCTTTTCGAGCACCTCGCCCGCGTAACTGAGGCCGACCGTCGCGCTCTCGCGCAGCAGCGCCTCGACAATTCCCCACGCAATCGAACGCTTGTTGGCCACGCCGAAGACCAGCGCGGTTTTGCCTGCCAGCACTCCCATGAGTCGCTCCTCCCTGCTCGGTTGCTGCGATGTAGTCAGACTGTTGTAACACACCCGCCGCGGTTTTGTCACGCGGGCGCGATCAAGTAGAGTCCACGAACGACCTGTTGCTAGGAGAAGTTCAGGAATGCCCGCTGAACGCCTCCCCCCTCAATCCCC